>JACPQF010000112.1 GCA_016190625.1 Chloroflexota bacterium
CACGCGACCGGAGGGAGGATTGGCAAGATGGGCGTGTCGAGAAGAGGGATAGGGGTGAGGAAAGGGCGCCATTGGTCAAATGGCGCCCTGGAACCTGATAAGGTTGGCTCAAATCGGCCTAGAAGAGGCCGAGGATCCTGCCTTCTTCGTCGAGGTCGACCTTCTCGCCGGCCGGCTCGGTGGGCAGGCCGGGCATGGTGCGCATCTCGCCAAGGAGCGGATAGAGGAATCCCGCTCCGGCGGAGAGGCGAACATCGCGGATGGGAATGGTGTAGTTCCTTGGCCGCCCCTTCAGGTTCTGGTCATGGGACAGCGACAGATGGGTCTTGGCCATGCAGATCGGCAAGGCTGCATACCCCATGCGGGTGTACATACGGATCTTCCGGTCGGCCTCGGGCAGATAGGCGACGCCATCGGCGCCGTAGATCTCTTTGGCGATGATCTCGATCTTGTTCTTGATCGGCTGGTCGAGCTCGTAGAGGAAGCGGAACTCGCTCTTCTTCTCGGCAGCGCTCACCACCGCTTCTGCCAGCTCACGTCCGCCCTCGCCACCCTTGGCCCAGACCTCGCTGATGAAGGCGCCCTCGGCTCCGGCCTCGACGGCGATCTTCTTGATCAGGTTGATCTCGGCTGGGGTATCGAAAGTGAACTTGTTTACGGCGACGACTACCGGGACACCGAATTTTTTCATGTTCTCGACTTGCTTCACCAGGTTCTCGGCGCCCTTCTCCACTGCCGGCAGATTCTCCTGGGTCAAGCCCGGGTCGAGGGGACGGCCGGCGACCACTCTGAACTGGCCGCTGTGCATCTTGAGGGCGCGCGCGGTGCAGACCACTACGACGGCATTGGGAACGAGCCCGCTGTAGCGGCACTTGATATCCATAAACTTCTCGGCGCCCATGTCGGCGCCAAAGCCGCTCTCGGTCACCACGTAGTCGCTGAGCTTGAGGGCGATCTGATCGGCGATTATGGAGCTATTACCATGAGCGATGTTGGCGAAAGGCCCGGCGTGGACCATGCAGGGCGTGTGCTCCAGGGTCTGCATGAGCGTTGGCTTGATCGCGTCCTTGAGCAGGACAGCCATGGCGCCGGCGCACTTCAGGTCCTCTGCCGTTACCGGCTTGCCGTCATAGGTAGTGGCGACGACGATCCGCCCTAGCCTCTCGCGAATGTCCTTCAAACCGGTTGTCAAGCCAAGGATGGCCATGACCTCGGAAGCAACCGTGATATCGAATCCGGATTCCCGTGGCACTCCCTCGCCGCCCAGGCCGATTACG
This sequence comes from Chloroflexota bacterium, assembly GCA_016190625.1. Lineage (GTDB taxonomy): Bacteria > Chloroflexota > Dehalococcoidia > JACPQF01 > JACPQF01 > JACPQF01. The sequence goes on from JACPQF010000112.1 coordinate 1,278, forward strand.
ATGTTTCGAAGCGCCCGGTCGCTGACGTCTACCACCCTTCTCCACATGATGCTTTGGGGATTGATTCCCAGTTTGTTGCCGTGGAAGATATGGTTATCGACGAAGGCCGCAAGCAGGTTGTGGGCAAGGCCAACGGCATGGACATCGCCGGTCAGGTGGAGGTTGAAATCCTCCATGGGGACGACCTGGGAGTAGCCACCCCCGGCCGCGCCGCCCTTGATGCCGAACACGGGACCGAGAGAGGGCTGGCGGATAACCGTGGTGACGTTCTTGCCGATCGTGTTGAGGCCGAGAGAGAGTCCGATGGTAGTGACGGTTTTACCCTCGCCGAGGGGAGTCGGCGTGATAGCCGTGACGTCGATATACTTCCCCTGGGGACGGTTCTTCAGCCTATCCCTGACCTCGAGAACCACCTTTGCTTTGTACTTGCCATAAAGCTCGATCTCGTCTTCTTCCAGGCCCATGTCGCGAGCTACCTCGACGATGGGCTTGAGTTTAGCTGCCTGAGCGATCTCGAGATCGCTAGGCACCGGGGTTGCGGGCATTGCTTCCTCCTTGAAATAGAATTCAATAATTCTCAGCAGTCAGCCGTGAGCATTAGGCGATTAGCGGTCAACTTTCGGCAGCCAGCTTTCAGCTTTCTTTGGTGCGTCATTCCTCAAACACGGTAGACAAGCCGTCGTTCTGCCGTCCTGAGCCGAAGGATGGCAGCGTAGCAGGAAACTGATGTTTTTCGGCGCCTGCGGGCGCCAAAAAACATGCTTAAGAGTTCTCTCGGCGCCCGAAGGGCGCCGGACTCACGGAACGACGCATCTAGTGAACCTTAGAAGAAATGTGGCTTCACAGGCACCGACAACAAACTGAGTGTTCTTTTCACAGGTCAGCCGGGCTGGACAGCCACCGCTATTCAGTACCGGACAAAGCCCGGTTCTTCCTTGTGGCAACCACCTCCTTAGCTCTCAGTTAGCGTCATTCAGCTCTCAGTTACAGGACTTACGCAGTGACCAAACCGGTGAGAACGGGCCACCCGTCCCTGCGTAGGGGCGAAGCATTGGCGCTGAGCCTCGGACTTACTCTTCGCGTGCCTTCGCCAATGCTTCGCCCGCCCCGCGCCTGTCCTTCCGTGGAGCCTGTCAGCGCGAACAGACCCGACGCGGCAACGAACCGGGCGGGCGAAGTCCTTCTCAGAAGGACAAAGATTGTTGAGAGATCAGAATTGCATAGTTCTGTCCTTCCCAGAAGGACTTCGCCCCTACACCAATTCGGCGAATCGCCTTCTGCCCCGCACCACTGCGTAACTCCTATCAGTTAGCGGCTTAGTATGGAACCGCTACCAATCGCTGATCACTGATGGCTGACGGTCCTTCCGAAGAAGGACTGACCGCTGGCGCTACTTCGCTCTCGCCAGTCCTCGTCGCGCAGCGGAAAGGGTGTTTCTCAGCAGCATGATGTTGGTCATCGGACCCGTGCCGCCGGGCACGGGCGTGATCCATCCTGCCGCTTCCTTGGCAGACTCGAAATCCACGTCGCCCACGATGCCTTTTTCCGCCGGATTGATCCCGAAGTCCACCACGGCTGCGCCGGGCTTGATCATGTCGCCGGTAATCATCTTGGCCTGGCCGACGGCGGCCGCCACGATATCTGCTTGCCTGATAACGGCGGCCAAATCCCGGGTCCGCGAGTGGCAGATGGTCACCGTCGCGTGCTCGGCCAGCAACAGCATGGCCATGGGTTTTCCCACGATGTTGCTGCGCCCCACTACTACCGCGTTTGCACCCTTTAGAGGAATACCGTGGCGCTTGAGGATCTCCATACCACCGGCGGGTGTGTTGGGCACGAAGCCTCCCTGCCCGAGATAATAGAGCCCGGCGTTGGTGGGGGTAATACCGTCGACATCCTTGGCTGACGAAAGCACCGAGGTAACCATGTCCTGGGTTAATGGCTTGGGCAAAGGTAATTGCACAATTATGCCGCTCACCTTTGGGTCTTCGTTGAGCTCACGGATCTTCGCTTTCAACTCCGCCTCGCTTATGGAGCCGGGTAGCACCATCTGATTGCATTCCATTCCGGCTTCGGTGAAAGACTTGGCAATGCGGCGAACGTAGACTTTGGAGGCCGGGTCCTCGCCTACCAGGACGACTGCCAGACCGGGGGCGAATCCGTTTTCCGCCTGAAAGGCTCTGACTTCCTCGGCCACTTCGACCATCTCCTTATCGGCCAAGGCCTTTCCATCCAGCAATTGCGCTGTCATGTTCGACAATTACTCCTTTCTACAACAGCCATCAGCTCTCAGCTTTCAGCCGCAGCTTCCAACCGCCGGCTTGATACAGGCAGGGCTTGATTATCGCCGAGGGCGGGCAGCCCACGGCTGATAGCTGAAAGCTGACGGCAGACGGCTGCTCATAACTTGGCCTCGACTTCCTTGACGAGCTTCTCCTTCAGTTCGGACTTGCCAGCCCGGAGGATGTCTACGCGGGCGCGGGTGTTGGCCACAAAAGTCTGGTCCTTGATGGCCGACAAGTTGATCATGACGTTCAAATCGGCGCTGCGGAGGCCGGCCTCGGCCAGTAGCACCGCTACGCCGACGTCGCTCACAGCGCCCACGTTTCCCTTATCGGCGGCGGGAGTGCAGAGGTCTATGACCTGGGAGCAGGCCTCGGCAATGCTCACGGGTACGGCAGTGGCGTCTAAGAGCGCAGTCTGGATGGCGGCGGTTCTAGCCTTCTTCTCCTCGTCGGTGGCGCGAGGCAGCTTGTACGCCGCCGACAGCTTACCATAAGCCGCCACGTCGGCGTCGATCAGCTCCATCAGCCGGCTCCTTAGCCGCTCCGACTGGGCGAGAATCTCCTTGACGTCCGCCTCGACGTCCTTAAATTTCTCCTTGCCAATTGTGAGATTGCACACCATGCTGATGAGGCCGGCTCCCAGCGCTCCGGTGAGAGCCGCTACGCTGCCGCCTCCCGGAGTCGGGGCATTGCTCGCCAACTGGTCAAGAAAAGCCCTCACGGTTGTATCGGTGAACACCCTTGTCCTCCTTATAGATTCATCTCTGCTCGCGTGGGCATAATGCCGCAGCTTTCTCGTTCGTCGCAATAACCCAGTTGCATGCACTTAGGCTGAAGCCGGGCGGCGATTCTGGGGGCCACTTTCTCCACCTCTTTCTTGATGGCGGAGAAGAGCTGCAGGATCTCCCACTGGGCTTTCGGACAGAGCCTGAGAGAACACACGTGCATGAGCTCCCGTGCGTTCATGGTCATAACCAGATTGGTGCCGGCGGCGTTCGGCAAGACAAAGCGGGCATCCTCGGCAGGAATGCCCGCTGCGAGCAAGTCCGCGTAGACTCTGTGAGCAGCTTCGACGGCCTCCTCGAACTTCTCCTTTAGGGCCGGTTTCTGCTCCACAGTGGGCGGAACAACGTAGGGAAGCTTCTTGAAAGACACGTATCTCTGGCTCTGCTGGCTGAAGCTGGCGAGGCGATGGCGAACCAACTGGTGGCTGCAGGCCCGGGAGATGCCGCCGATGGCAAAGGTGAAATTGGCGTGCTCAAAAGGGGATAGATGGCCCGATGCCAGCAACTGCTTGAGTAGAGACTCAATCTGGCCTTCAGACATCTTTTCCATTATCCGAGGCGCCTCGATAGACGAGTAGCACAGGCGAGCCGCCACCGCTATGGTCAGCTCGGGATCCGGGGTGTATTTTATTAAGGCGACGTGCATTACTTGAATCTCTTCTTTGTGGAACTGCCCGCCGAAGGGGCCAGAGCCAACAAGAATTGTATCATAACAGGCAGGAAAACACAATGAGAATGTGGTATACTTTGGCAAGCTCAGCCATTCGAGGTCGCCCTTGCACAGCGTGGGAGTCGACGTCATAGAGATCGACAGGGTGGAGAAGACCTTGGCGCGCCATGGCGCCCGCTTTTTGGGGAGGGTGTATACCGAGCGCGAGGTCAGGTACTGTCGCAGCCGCGTCTCCGAGCTTGCCGTGCGGTTTGCCGGGAAAGAGGCGGTAATGAAGGCGCTGGGCACCGGGATCCGGGGCGTAGGCTGGCGGGAGATCGAGATCCTGCCGGATCGCCGGGGAAAGCCGCTGGTGACCCTCCACGACCGGGCCAAGCGGCGGGCGGCGGAGCTGAGCCTGACCGAGTTCGCCATTAGCCTCTCCCACGCCCGCGCCTACGCCGTCGCCTTCGTGGTAGCCAGCGGCGGCGCCGGCCCATGACCGTCTCAATCTGTCTTCTCCTGTGGAGTGCCGCTTGAAAGTTGTCACTACCGGCGCAATGCGTGACCTGGAAGTCAAGGCCAACGGTTATGGTCTGTCCTCCGCAGTGCTAATGCAACTGGCCGGCCTCGCGTTTGCCGAAGAAGTGGCCGAATCGCTGGGCGGAGCAGTGGGACGCCGGGTTCTGGTTCTGGTTGGCCCGGGCAACAATGGCGGTGATGGCCTAGTGGCGGCAGGTTGGCTTCACGACTGGGGTGCAGAGGTAACTCTCTATCTCGCGAACCGCCGCCTGGACGGAGATCACAACTTATCTCTGTGCCGGCTTCGCGGCATCGAATGCGTCGACGCCGCCTCGGACCCCGAATTGAGACGGCTGAAAGCTCTGCTTCCATCCGCGGATGTGGTCGTCGACGCCTTGCTGGGAATAGGCCTGGGGCGACCCATTACGGGGATCCTCAAGGGGATCCTCGATATCGTCGGATCGGTCCGACCCCCAACGGACTCCCGGCCCCTTTTCGTCGCCCTCGATGTGCCGACAGGCTTGAACGCCGACACGGGAGCGGCGGACCCGGCCTGCTTTGCTGCCGATGTCACAGTAGCGCTGGGGTTTCCCAAGCTGGGAATGTTTCTTTTTCCGGGCGCCGAGAAGGTGGGGAAACTGGTTACTCGAAGCATCGGTATCCCTAGTCAGTTTGCCTCGGACATCTCGACGAGGCTGCTGACGCCCGGCTACGTGAAAGGTCTGCTCCCTCCGCGGTCGGCCTACGCCCACAAGGGCACCTTCGGCAAGGTTCTGGTGGTTGGCGGCTCGGCGAACTACGTTGGGGCTCCCTGCCTGGCAGCGCTGGCCGCCCTCAGGGCGGGCGCCGGGCTGGTCACCCTCGCCACCGGCGGGAGCCTCCAGCCGACGCTGGCAGCCAAGATTACGGAGACAACCTTTCTACCTCTGCCAGAGGCCGAAGCGGGGGAGCTGGGAACCGAGGCGGTGCCAATCGTCTGTCAGGCTTTGGCGAGCTATGACGTGCTTCTGATTGGCTGTGGGATCGGCCGCCATGCCGAGACGGCGGAGTTTGCCAGGAGAACGCTTGAGGATTGTCCGTCGGGGGTCAAGATAGTGGTGGACGCGGACGGGCTGAATGCTCTTTCGGAGAAGGAGAGATGGTGGGAAGAGATAGGCGCCCCTCTCGTTCTCACTCCCCACCCCGGCGAGATGGGCCGCCTGACGGGTCACTCCATCGGCGAAGTTAACGCCAGACGGGCCGATTTCGCCAGCCAGTGGTCGGCTACATGCGGCAAGGTGGTTGTCCTCAAGGGCGCCAATACGTTGATCGCCGACCCGCAGGGAGGTCTGGACATCAGCCCCTGGGCTAACCCGGCGCTCGCCGCGGCCGGCGTTGGGGATGTTCTGTCCGGCGTCATTGCCGGGCTTCTGGCGCAGGGGCTCTCCCTGCGGGATGGGGCGAGCGCGGGCGTCTATGTTCATGGGGCGGCTGGCGCCGCTATTCGCGAGGAAATGGGCGACGCCGGTGCGCTGGCAGGGGAGCTAGCCGGCATGGTGCCTGAAGCGCTGCGAGCGATAAGGGAATCGACGGCGACCTGTGCACCCGGGTTCTATTCGTATCGTTCTTGTCAATCGGGTGTTTTCAACAATGGTAAGCTGTGAGTGGGGGAAAGAGACGATGAAGATACTCCTGATTCAGCCAGATAGCAGCCAAAAAATGGTGGGCTTTTCCAAGCTCATCCTGCCAGAGCCTTTGGCCCTGGAGATAATGGCTGCTTGTCTGCCTGAGCATGAGACGAAGATTCTGGATCTAAGAGTCGACCCGACCCTTGACGAGACCGTCAAGTCCTTCGGGCCCGATTTAGTCGGCATCACCGGCTATACGACCTACGCGCCGCGAATGCTGGACATCTGCCGGCGTGTCAAGGCGATGAATCCTCACATACGTACGGTCCTCGGCGGCTATCACGCCAGCCTGTGCCCGGAGGACTTCGACGAGGAATGCGTCGACGTTATCGTAGTCGGCGAAGGAGAGGTCACCTTCAGAGAGCTGGTGACCGCGCTTCAGGACGGGAAAGATCTATCGGCCGTGCAAGGAATCATTTACCGCCAGAATGGCCGAAGAGTAGCCACGCCGTGGCGCCCCCTCATTACCAATCTTAATGCTCTTCCCCTGCCTGCCAGAACCTTGACAGATCACTATCGTCCTGCCTATCATTTTCACTTCTGGGAAGGCACTTATCTGGTGGAGACCGCCCGGGGCTGCCCGTATCGCTGCACGTTCTGCGCCGTCTGGAAGTTTCATCAGGGCAAGTGCCGGGTGAGGACTCCCGAGCGGGTGGTTAGGGAGATCGAGAGCTGTGACACCGAGATAATCTGCATCGTCGACGACAATTTTCTCCAGAGCCTCCACCGGGCCGAGAAAATCGGAGACCTGATCGCCGAACACGGTATAAAGAAGAAGTATTGGATGCAGGCAAGGGCCGACAGCATCGTCCGCCGGCCGGATCTCATAGCCAAATGGGCTAAGCTTGGCCTGCGCACGATTCTCATCGGCTTCGAGAAATTCCGCGAGGAGGAGCTGGCCAGCGTAAACAAGAGCGGATCCATAAAGGCCAACGAGAAGGCTATGGAGATCATGCGGGAGTACGACGTCGATATGTGGGGAGCCTTCATCGTCGATCCCGCATGGACGCGGTCGGACTTCGACGCCGCCATCGACTATGTTCGGAGCATGAAGATCACGTTTCCCCAGTTCACGGTCCTGACTCCTCTGCCGGGAACGGACTTCTTCCGGGAGAAGCTCGACCAGCTTATTACCAGGAACTACGAGATCTTCGACTTCCTCCACACGGTGCTGCCGACTAAGCTGCCTATCGACGAGTTCTATGCCAACATGGCCCGGCTGTACTCCAGTACAACTCTGAGCCTTAGCGATCTCAAGAGAAAGATCCGAGCGGGCCAGATTCCGCTGTCGGCTTTGGAGCGGGTTAGAGGATTGCTGGCGGACGTGACGGATCCACAGGCGTATCTTCGCAGCGTGGGTGATCTCGATTTGACCCGTACATTGCGGGGTGACGTTGGAGCGCCCTGCGGATAAATGCAGGCAAGCATTATTATGTATCAATGAGTCACTGATACTCTCGGAGGGAGGGAGACCTTGGCAAACAGGGTGGTCGTAACAGGAATAGGAATGGTTAGTCCCCTCGGGCTGGACCTCCAGTCCAGTTGGGAAAGTCTACTGGCCGGCAAATCGGGCGCCGACTTCATTTCCCTATTTGACGCCCAATCTTTCGACACCAAGTTTGCCGCCGAGGTCAAGGGCTTCGACCCCACCACGTACATCGATCGGAAAGAGGCGCGGCGCATGGACCGCTTCGTCCAGTTCGCCGTGGCCGCCAGCATGCAAGCAGTCGAACACGCCGGTCTAAAGATCGGAGCGGGCAATCAAAACGACATCGGTGTCATAATCGGCAGCGGCATCGGCGGGATCACCAGCCTGTCCGAGCAGTTCAAGGTGCTACTCGAGCGGGGACCGAGCCGGGTCAGCCCATTCCTCATCCCCATGATGATCACCGACATGGCGTCCGGGCAGGTATCGATCGCCATCGGCGCCAAGGGGCCGAATTTTTGCACGACCTCCGCCTGTGCCAGCGGGGCGGACGCCATAGGCGTGGCCGGCGAGTTCATCCGACGCGGCGACGCTAAGGTGATCATTGCCGGCGGCAGCGAGGCGCCGATCACTCCCATAGGGGTGGCGGCCTTCAACTCCATGAGGGCGCTGTCGACGCGCAACGACGCCCCGCCAAAGGCGTCGAGACCCTTCGACGCGGGGCGGGATGGCTTTGTCATCGCCGAAGGCGCCGCGGTTCTCATACTGGAATCGCTGGAGCATGCGCTCGACCGCGGCGCGCCGATCCTCGCCGAGCTACTCAGCTATGGCGCGACCGGCGACGCGTTCCACATTACCCAGCCAGCGGAGGGAGGAGAAGGCGGCGTCCGTGCTATCAAGATGGCCCTCGACAAGGCAGGGGTGGACCCTACTGCGGTCGGCTACATCAATGCCCACGGCACCTCCACGCCCCTCAACGACAAGCTGGAGACCATGGCCGTCAAGTCGGTCTTTGGCGACCATGCCTACAAGCTGGCCATGAGCTCCACCAAGTCCATGACGGGGCATCCGCTGGGAGCCGCGGGCGCCATCGAGGCCGCCATCTGCATCATGGCTATCCAGCACGGGTGGCTGCCGCCCACCATCAATCTGGAGCAACCCGAGCCGGAATGCGATCTGGACTACGTCCCCAACCAGGCGCGTCAGGCGAGGGTCGACGTCGTTTTATCCAACTCTCTTGGTTTCGGCGGCCACAACTCGACGCTCCTGTTCGGCCGGTTGAACGGGAAGGAATAGAAAAACAGGACGTCGAGGTAATGGGTGAAGAATCTTAGATGGCGTGTCCTCCCCCGGGCTTCGAGGGAGGCCCTGACGTCCCTCGCCGGGTCCTTGCCTATGGCAGGCGGCGGAGAGTTGCTTCTAGCCCAACTGCTGCATAACCGGGGCGTGATAGACCCTGGCGAGGCGCGGATGTTCCTCTTCCCCGACGAGTCCCTCTCCCACGATCCATTCCTTCTGAACGACATGGACGTCGCCGTGCAGCGCATAGTCCGGGCGGTCCAGAGCCAGGAGCTTATTGCCGTGTACGGCGACTACGACGTAGACGGCGTCACCAGCACCGTCTTGTTGGTGCAGACCCTAACCCATTTTGGCGCCAGAGCCTGCCACTATATTCCCCACCGCATCGAGGAGGGCTACGGCCTCAACGTCGCCGCCCTGGCCTCTCTGGCCGAGAGGGGAGTGAAGCTGGTGATCGCCGTCGACTGCGGCGCCAACGCCGTGGAGGAGGCCGAGTACGTCAGAAGCCAGGGGATGGACCTCATCATCGCCGACCATCATGCCATCAGCCCTGCCGAACGAGCGATGCCCAGTGATATTGCCGTTCTCAATCCGAAGCGTCCCGATTCCACCTATCCCTTTAGCCAACTAGCCGGCGTAGGCGTCACCTTCAAGCTCGCCCAGGCGCTGATCAGGGTAGAGGGTAGAGGGTATAGGGTAGAGAGGGGGGATCCCTCTACCCTCTACCCTCTACCCTCTACCCACTACCCTCTACCCTCTACCCTCGCCGAAGGCGACTTGCTCGATTTGGTCGCTTTGGGGACGGTGGCGGACGTGGTGCCGCTGGTGGGCGAGAATCGCTATCTGGTGAAGCGCGGTCTCGAAGTCATCAACGCAACCGGTCGCATTGGCCTCCTACAGTTGATGGCGCGCTGCGGCCTGAAGCCTGGCGCCGTCGATGCAGGGTCAATCGGCTTCGTTCTTGGACCGCGTTTGAATGCGCCAGGTCGGCTGGGTAGCGCGGCCGACAGTCACGCTTTGCTGAGCGCAACTGACGCCGGCGAGGCGGTGCGCCTGGCGGAGGCTCTCGAGACCAAGAACGGGGAGCGCCAGCGGCTGGCCGACGAATGCTTCGCGGCGGCCTGCGAGGCGCTGGCACCTGAGACCGACGATTCGGCAATTCTAGTCGCCATGGGCCGGAGCTTTCCCGTGGGAGTGGCCGGCCTGGTGGCAGGGAAGCTGGCCGACCGGTTTTACAGACCGGCAGTCGTGGTGGAGGAAAGAGACGATATATGTCGGGGCAGCGCCCGAAGCATTCCCGAGTTCAACATCGTGCAGGCGTTACAGATCTGCGGGGACTGCCTCGTCCGGTTTGGCGGCCACGCGCAGGCCGCGGGGTTTGCTGTCAGGCGAGCGGATATGCCCAGGCTGAGGGAGCGCCTGGCGGCTCTGGCCGATGTGGCGCTCCGCGGCGCCGACGGTCTCATCGAAAGCCAGCCCACCTTAACCATCGACGCCGAAGTGACGCTGTCCCGGCTGAGCGGTCAGGTCATCCGTGGACTGCAGCGCTTGGCTCCCTTCGGACCGAGAAACCCCAGTCCTCTCTTCCTAAGCAGGAGGGTGAAAGTTATGGATAGCCGGCAGGTGGGCGCTCATGGCGATCATCTCAGGCTTCGGCTCTGGGATGGCAGAAATGGCTGGCAGGCCATCGGCTTCGGCCTCGGAGATATGGCTTCGACGCTCTCGGACTGCGTGGACGTCGTCTACTCGCCCGAGGAGTCGGTCTGGAACGGCGAAAGATCCGTCCAGTTGAGAGTGAGCGATTTGCGTGCGAGCGAGGAATAAGGTAAAATTAGCGGTAATGCCATCATTAGGAGGATTAGATGAAGAACTACCGGACGGATCAGCTGCGCAATGTGGGCCTATTTGGCCACGGTGGCGCAGGCAAGACCTCGCTGGCAGAAGCGATGCTTTTCGACGCGGGGGCCATCACCCGTCTGGGGAAGGTAGACGAAGGAAACACCACGTCCGACTTCGACCCTGACGAGGTCCGGAGAAGGATTTCTATCAACCTTTCCGTCGTCCCCGTGGAATGGAACGGCTTCAAGCTGAACGTGTTGGATACCCCCGGTTACGCGGACTTTGTCGGCGAAGTCAAGGAGGCCGTCCGCGTGGCGGACGGAGCCCTCTTCCTCGTCGACGCCGTAGCCGGCGTCGAGATCGGCACCGGGCTTACCTGGGGTTACGCCGACGAGCAACAGTTGCCTCGACTGGTTCTGGTAAACAAGATCGAGCGGGAAAACGCCGATTTCTACCGGGCGGTCGATAGCCTGCAGAGCGCATTTGGCTCGAAGTGTATGCCAATCCAGATTCCTATCGGCAGCCAATCGTCGTTCGACGGTATTGTCGATCTGATCAAGATGAAGGCGTACACGGGACCGAAGTCGCAGGAAGGGCCCGTTCCCGGAGATTTGGAGGGTCAGGCTCGGTCGTTGCGGGAGAAATTAATCGAGTCGGTGGCAGAGACCGACGACGCACTTATCACAAAGTATCTCGAGGGCGAGGAGCTGAGCGAGCCGGAGATTCGCAAGGCGTTGCAGGCGGGAACCGCCGCCGGGCAGCTCGTCCCCATTGTCGTGGGCTCGGCGCTGACCAACCGGGCGGTCACGGCGGTGATGGACGCCATCGTCGAGTTCTTGCCTTCCCCGGTCGTCCGGGGTGCAATACAAGCGACGAATCCTCAGACCCAGAAAGAGGAAAGCGTCGAGCCGGCCACTACTTCCCCGTTGGCGGCTCTGGTGTTCAAGACCATGGCCGACCCCTATGTGGGCAAGCTCACCTACTTCCGCGTCTATAGTGGCGCCATGAGCAGTGATTCCCACGTGTGGAACTCCACCAAGGCGCGTGAGGAGCGAGTAGGCCAGTTGTTCATCATGCGGGGCAAGACGCAAGAGCCCGTTCAGATGCTGGAGGCGGGCGACATCGGCGCGGTCGCCAAGCTGGCTGAGACCAATACCGGCGACACGCTCTGCGCCAAGGAGCATCTGCTGGTTCTGGCCTCGATCAACTTCCCCCAGCCCCTGTTTAGCGCGGCCATTCAGCCCAAGACGAAGGTCGACATGGACAAGCTGGGTCCGGCGCTGGCGCGGATCGTCGAGGAAGACCCGACGCTGTCGGTTCATAGGGATCCGGATACGGCCGAGACCATTCTGTCGGGGATCGGCGAATCTCATATCGACGTGTCCGTCGAGAAGATGCGGCGTAAGTTCGGCGTGGACGTCAAGACCGACCTGCCGAGGGTTTCCTTCAAGGAGACCATCACGGCGCCGGCCAAGGCTGAGTACAAGCACAAGAAGCAAACGGGCGGGCATGGCCAGTACGGACACGTGTTCCTCGATCTCGAGCCTCTGCCCCGGGGAAGCGGCTTCGAATTTGTCGACAAGGTGGTCGGCGGGTCGGTGCCGAAGAACTACATCCCCGCCGTGGAGAAGGGCGTAAACGAGGCCCTGACCGAGGGTGTGGTGGCAGGCTATCCCGTAGTAGACGTCCGGGTAACCCTGTACGATGGGAGCTACCACCCGGTAGACTCGTCGGAAATGGCTTTCAAGCTGGCTTCTTCGCAGGCTTTCAAGAAGGGAACAAGCGCGGCCAAGCCGGTCCTTCTCGAGCCGATAATGACTCTTCGCATCACCGTGCCCGAGAACTTCACCGGCGACGTCATCGGGGACCTGAACACCAAGCGAGCCCGCGTGCAGGGCATGACTCCTGAGGGTGGGGTGAGCGTTATCGACGCTCAGGCTCCCCTCGCCGAGGTGCGACGCTACGCCACCGACCTGCGGTCGCTAACCCAGGGCCGGGGTACCTTCACGATGGAGTTCAGCCACTACGAAGAAGTGCCCGCCCACGCCGCCCAGCAGGTTATCGCCGAAGCCAAGGCAGCCAAAGAGCAGGACTGATCTTAATGCACGGGTACGGCGTCAGCGGATTAGGGCAACGGACAAACGGATGGGAACGGTTTGGCCATCCGCTTATCCGCTGCTCTATCCGTTGACACCGAGATCCGATCGCTCTCATGGGAACACGGGAAAAAGCGGTCAACTTTCACCTTGCAACATGGCTGGCCGTCCTGGCAACCCTCGCCTATTTCTTCCTCGCCACGTATCGCATCGACTTCCAGAGCATATGGTATGACGAAGGGCTTACCCTGCACTATTCTTCTCTGCCCCTCGTCGATGGCCTGCGAGAGCTGGCGTCCCAGAGCGTGCATCCTCCTCTCTATTTTGCCGGGCTGCATTTCTGGCTCAAGGTCGCCGGCGATTCCGACTTCGCCCTCCGGTTTCCTTCGGCCGCCTTGGGCGCCCTCCTTATTTCGGCCTCTTTTCTGCTTGGCAGCAAATTGGCCGACCGGTGGCTCGGGGTCATAGTAGCTTTCGTCATGGCCTCGTCGCCATTTCTGGTCTACTACGGGCAGGAGGCGAGGATGTACACGGCCGTGGCTCTGCTGTCGACGCTGGCGGCCGCCGGCGCCGTCGAGGTGGCGCGACGGGGACGAGGCTACCGGCTATGCGTCGTCGCTTCGGCGTTAGCCGTTCTCACTCACTACTTCGCCTTTCTCGTGCTGGGCAGCCTGGTAGTGGTCGTGGCTCCCTACCTGGCCCTACGCCGGCGCTTTCGAGATCTGACCAAATGGCTGGCCTCGCTGGCCGTAGTCTGCTTGATATTCCTGCCCTGGGCGGCGAATCTGCTGAGGGTGGCCGCCACTCACGACGATTTCTGGCGGGACCGGCTATCCTTCGCCGGCACGCTGCAGGACGCCATCCTCCACTTCTCATTGGGGGAGGTGGCCTGGCCCGACAACGACCTCATAGGCATCTTCTACGTCGCCGTGGCGGTGGGCCTGCTGGGCCTCGTTCGTCGCCGACTGCGCCTGGCGGTTCTCGCTTCGGTCTTGACCCTGACCGTCTCCTTTGCGGCCCTCGCCATCTTCCCCAAGGCCACCTACGTCGCCCGCTACATGCTGGTCGTCGCTCCAGCCTACTATCTTCTCGTCGCTGCGGGCGTCTACAACCTTGCGACCATGCTCATTGCGCCAAGGAAGCCCTCTCCCTTCGGGAAGGGAGAGGGTAGGGTGAGGGTCCTCCGC
>JACPQF010000116.1 GCA_016190625.1 Chloroflexota bacterium
GCCCCTGGCCCCTGACCCCTGTCCCCCGCGAAAGGAGCATCATGGAGCTGAAATCGGCATTGAATAAATTGGCGACGGCGGCGAGGAGAGAGCGGTCCTTCCGAGAAGGATCTCTTGAGGGAAAGGGCGAGAAGCTCGATCTAGCTCCTGGCTGCACCTTCGGAGCCCTGGTCGAGCAGCGGCTCAATCACATCGAGATCGAACTGGCGGAGGCAAAGGGGAGGCTGAACGGGCTGATCTTCCTCGTCGTCGGCGCCGTCATGGTCGAAGTGTTTATCAGGCTGGTGAAGTAGATGATCAGACAGCAGTTGCGCCCTTACCAATTAGAGCCGGCCAGGGCGATCTTCCAGAGCGTGCGACAGCGCCAGGGTCTGACCGTCTCCGTCGAGATCGCCCGCCAAGGCGGGAAAAACGAGCTATCCGCCCAACTGGAGGTGCTCTTGCTCACCATGTTCATGGCCAAAGGCGGCAACCTAATCAAGTGCTCGCCCACGTTCAAGCCGCAGACCGTCAACTCCCTGATGAGGCTAAAGGAGAGACTGAACGACGCCGGCTACGGGAAGCTGTGGAAGCCCGAGCTAGGGTACATGGTCACGGTGGGCAAGGCTCGCGCCATCTTCTTTTCCGCCGACGAATCCGCCAACGTCGTGGGCGCCACCGCTCACATTCTCCTCGAGGTGGACGAGTCCCAGGACGTGAACCCCGACAAGTACAACAAGGACTTCCGGCCCATGGGCTCGACCACCAACTGCACCACCGTCCACTACGGCACCGCCTGGGACGACTCCAGCCTGCTGGAGACGGTAAAACAAACCAACTTGGAGATGGAGCGGAAGGACGGCATCCGAAGGCACTTCGAATACGACTGGCAGGAAGTGGGCAAGTATAACCCTAATTACGCCAGCTACGTGGAATCGGAGCGGGACCGCCTAGGTCCCGACCATCCCCTGTTCCGCACCCAATACGAGCTAAAGCCCCTCCACGGTGGCGGGGGCTTCCTCTCCGACCAGCAGCGGGCTCAGCTCGTCGGCGAGCATCGGCGAACCCACCACAGAGCCGAGGGTCACTCCGAAGCCATCTACGTCGCCGGGATCGACCTCGCCGGCGAAGACGAGGAGGCCGAGGACGCCGCCCTCCGGAGCCTGAAGCCCCGCAAAGACTCGACCGTCGCCACCGTTTGCGCCCTGGAGCCCCAGCCCAACGGCCAACACCGCCTGCGGATCGTCGACCACTTTTATCGAACGGGGATCCGCCATGCCGCCCTGCAGGGCCAGCTCGCCGATCTCCTGCGGAGCGCCTGGCGAGTCAAGAAAGTCGCCGTCGACGCCACCGGCGTAGGCCAGGCCACCGCCAGCTATCTCCAAGATGCGCTGGGGAGCATCGTACAGCCCTATGCCTTCACCGCCCAAAGCAAATCGGCGCTGGCCTATAACTTCCTCGCCGCCGTGAACGGCGGGAGGCTGAAAATGTACGCCGGCGACGGCTCCGAGGAGCACCGGGAGTTCTGGTTCCAACTGGAGCGGGCCAAGTCGGCCATCCGGGCCAACCAAACCATGAACTTCTACGTCGACCCCGCCGAGGGACACGACGACTTCCTGATGAGCGCGGCGCTGGCCGTCCAGGCCGCCGAGTACTACAGACCAAGGGAGGCACGACGAAGGGTAGAGGGTAGAGGGTAGAGGGTAGAGGCCCCACCCCTATACCCTATACCCTATACCCTATACCCTAGAAAGGAGGAGCACCAATGACCACACCTCAGCAGCTAAACCAGCTCGACAGCGACCGGTTCGCCCGCTACCGGACGCTCCTCAAGTTCTACCAGGGCGACCAGTGGCTCAACACGCCCTACAGCCAGACCACCGTGTCTGCCCCCTGGATCGAGACCGAGCACGAGCCCCGCTATCCCTGGCTCCGGCGCCTGACCCTCAATTACGCCAAGGTTCTCATCGACAAGCTGACCTCCTACGTTATGACCGGCTTCAAATACGCCGTGGACCCCACTGACTCCACCGCCGAGGCCCGGGATCTCGCTCGCCGGGCCGAGGACGCCCTCGCCCGGGTCTACGACAAGAACTATCTCACCGGCCTCGACTTCGATACCGAGATCGACACGGCGATCCTAGGCGACGGTTGCTATAAGGTCACCTGGGACCCGGCCACCAAGGACGTGCGGATCACCGCCCCCGACGTCCAGGGCCTCTATGCCTGGTGGGTGGGCGACGACCCCAGTCGGCTCTGGAAGGTGGCCAGCAAATACGTCCTCACCGCCGAGGAAGCCGCCATGCTTCATCCTTCTTGGAAGGACGATACCACCAAGGCTAGCGTGGTCGTCATCGAGGTGTGGACCGACAAGCTCTTCGACCTCTGGATCGATGGCAACCTCGTCCAATCCCTGCGCAACCCCTACGGCTTTATTCCCTACATAATATTCCCCAACATCCGGGAGCCCAAGCAGTTTTGGGGCGCCTCCGACCTCCCCGCCCTGATCCAGCCGACAAGAGAGCTAAACCGGGCCATGTCCCAGCTCTCCCGCATTCTGGAGCTATCCGGCAATCCCATCGCCGTGCTCGAGGGAGTGGACCGGGCCGACGACATCACCGTCGAACCCGGCCAGATCTGGGAGCTCCCGGAGAAGTCGAAGGCCTATTTGCTGGACCTCTTACAGGGCGGGGGCGTGCAGCTCCATATCGACTATATCAACCAGATCTACCGCACAATCCACGACCTCTCCGAGGCGCCGCGAACCAGCTTCGGCGACAACCAGAAGGCCCTGTCCGGCATCGCCTTGGAGATGGAGCTGCACCCCCTCCTCCAGAAGGTCCGGCGGAAGCGGCTAGTCCGTACCGTCGCCTACGAGCGCCGGAACCAGATGATCCTTCGCCTCCTAACCCAGTTCCGGGAAGGCCGGGTGCCGGGATCCCTCCCCGCCGACGCCGACCTCACCAAGATCAGAGGCCGCATCGTGTGGGGCGACGTTCTCCCCCAAGACCGGGGCCGCGCCGTCGCCGACGAAGGCCAGCTCGTAAGCCAGGGCATCCACTCGCGCAAGCGAGCCGCCGATAACCTTGGGGTCGACAACCCCGAGGCCGAATTCGATCGCTGGCTGGAAGAGCATCGCCGCATCCAGTCCACATCAGGGGCCAGGGATCCGTCCGCTCCGTCCAATCCGTCCGACGCCAAATAACCAAGAAAGGAGGTAAAACCCGATGTTCACCACCATGCACGAGATCGTCGCCAAGCTCATGTCCGACGAGCGCCTGGCCGACGCCCTAGCCGACCTGGCTATTCTCAGAGACGAGACCGCCAGCGTCGAGAGCCAGTACACCGCCCTGCAGGGCAACCACGATGCCGCCATGGAGCAGATGAAGGCCGAAGTGGCCGCCATGCAGCAGCAGATGGAAGCCATGACGAGCGAGCAAGTGGCCAAAGAGCAGGCCATGCAGACGAAGGTTGACGAGATGACCAGCGCCCACGTGGCCAAAGAACAGGCCATGCAGGCCGGCATCGAAGGCGCCACCCAGGCCTACAAGAAGGCCGTCCTGGCCGCCAACCCGGAGATCCCCGCCGAGATGATGAACGAGCTAGACTCCGCCGACAGCGTCGAAGCCATCGATGCCGCCCTGGGCAAAGCGAAGAGCCTAGTCGAGAAAATCAAGGCCAATCTCGGCGTGCCCGGCGGTGCGCCCACTCGCAACCGGATCGACCTGGCGTCAATGTCTTCCTTCGAGAAGATCAGGCACGCCATCAGCCAGTAGGGGCGAAACATCTTTCGCCCCAAGGAGGACCACCAAAAACCAAACCGATCCGTCCGATCCACCCGATCCGTTCGATCGGCCCAAAAACCAAACAGAAAGGAGAACACTATCAACCCAAAGCTGAACGCTGACGGCTGATAGCTGACCGCTAACATGGCTATGACCCTAACCGAAGCTAACAAACTCTCCAACGACGTCCTCAAAGTAGGCGTCGTCGAGGAAACTGTCAAGGAGTCCCCGGTGCTCCAAATGCTCCCCTTCATCGAGATCGTGGGAAACGGCCTCACCTATAACCGGGAGAACGCCCTCGCCAACGCCGCCTTCTTCGACGTGGGCGACTCATGGACCGAGTCCACCCCCACCTTCACCCAGCTTACCGCCAGCCTCAAGATCCTGGGCGGCGACGCCGACGTCGACAACTTCCTCAAGATGACCCGCTCGAATCTTCAGGACCTGGAGGCCACCATCATCGCCCTGAAAGCCAAGGCCCTGGCCCACAAGTTCGAGGACACTTTCATCAACGGCGACGACTCGTCGGACGCCAAGTCCTTCGACGGCATCGACGTCCTCACCGTGTCTGGCCAGCAGGTCTCGATGGGCACCAACGGCGCCACCCTCACCCTGGCCAAGGTCGACGAGCTGATCGATAAGATCAAGCCGGGTAAGCCTGACTTGCTCCTGATGTCGAGGCGAAGCAGACGCAAGCTCAAGAGCCTGCGACAGACCGGCGGCAACATCCTCGAGACCGACCGCAACAACTTCGGCCAGATGGTTACCTACTACGACGGCATCCCCATCGGGATCAACGACTGGATCAGCGACACCCAAACCAAGGGCAACACAAGCACCAACTCGAAGATCCACGCCGTCAAGTTCGGCGAGACCGGCGTCTGTGGCCTCCAGTCCCCCGGCGGCGTCCAGGTAGAGCGCGTCGGCTCCCTCGAGACCAAGGACGCCACCAGAACGAGGGTGAAATGGTACGTAACCATCGCCACCTTCTCGACCCTGAGCGTCGCCTACCTCGACGGCGTGCAAGACTAATCACGAAAGGGGGAAAGAACGCGAAAGGCGCGAAAAGGCATCGGACCATCAGACAATCCGTCCGATCCGACAGCTACGCCCGATCCGTCCGATTCCCCCCAAAAAACCGAAAGGAGCTAAACACCAATGGCCATCACCGAACCAACCGCCGGCGGGCGAGTAATCGAAGAAGGCATCGGCAAAGTCAAGGTTGCCCTGAACGAGGCCGCCGTCCCCGGCGACCTCCTGGGCGTCGACGGCAGTAACCAATGGGTGCTCGCCGACGGAAACAATAGCGTGTACGCCGAGCTCGTAGCCGGGGAGAAGGGCGCCAGCGGCGACACCATCACCGCCTATCGCATCGCTCGCGTCGGCGGCTACACCGCCGCCACCGTGGGCGTCGCCCTTTACCTCAAGGACACTGCCGGAGCCGTCAGCGAGTCCACGGGTACCGTGGGCCAGGTCGTGGGCCTCACCCTCAGCGCCACCGAGGTCCTGCTGTTCCCCCGCTACCAGTTCGGCGGGCAGCTCATCCCCGGCGCGGTGAAGACGTTCTTCCGGGATAGCGGCCTGTTCATCCAGTCGAACGCCGACGGCAAGCTCACCATCAGCGCCGATGGATCGGGCACCGATGACATCACCCTGAGCGGGACGATCACCCTCGACGACGACCTGATCACCCCGACCAACAAGAAGATCCAGTTCCGGGATTCCGGCATCTACATCAACTCTGGAGCGGACGGCAAGCTCACCATCAGCGCCGACGGGAGCGGCACCGACGACATCACCCTGAGCGGCAAGGTTACCCTCGACGACGACGTGATCGCCGCCGCCGACAAGGTCATCGACGTGACCACAGCCGACAAGCTCAAATCCGCCGGGCTCATCGTCCACCCGAAGACCCTGTTGAACTCCCAATCCCTGAGCGCCGCTACCACCAAGGTCGACGAAATCATGTTCATCGCCGACCGGGCCTACGAAGTGGTCAGCGTGAAATGCCGGGCCACCGTGATCGAGAACACGGCCAACGACGCCACGCTTATGCTGGAGAAGGTCCCCAGCGGTACGGCCGTCGGCTCCGGCTCCGACATTCTCGCCAGCGCCGTGAACCTGAAAACCGGCCTCACCGCCAACACCAACGCCACCCTGGCGCTCCACGCCACGCAAGCGAACTATCAGCTTGCCGCCGGAGACGCCCTCGCCCTCGACTTCGGCGGCACCGCCATTACCGAGTTCGTCGGCCTGGTCACCGTGGAGCTGAAGGCGATCTAGACGCCAGTGGTCAGTGGTTAGTGGTCAGACCCCAACAGCCGGCCACCGCCCGGAATCGCAACAGCGCAGGGGTCCGCCCAAGCCCGGCTGGGGGCAATCGGTCGATCCGACCGATCCGACTGATCGCCCCCAGCCCCACCCAACAGAAAGGAGCATCATCATGGCCCTAGCAGTCACCGACTACGCCGGCCACGAAATCACCGGCGTCATCCTCTACGCCACCGACGGAAGCGTCCTCATCGGCCAGAAAGCTTCGGCCGCCAGCCTGAGCACCGTCCCCGCCAGCGATATCCCCGACGCCACCTACATCGGCGACATCAAGTTCGGCGAGGCCCTCCCCGCCGGAAGCGCCGTCCTGGGAACCATACGCGCCACCAACCCGGACGGAACCAACATCGGCGGCACGGGAGGAAGCAGCCATACCGACGACGCCAGCTTCACCCCCGCCACCGACGACGGCACCGTCATGATGGCCGTCGCCGACGAAACCGCCCCCGACAGCGTAGACGAAGGCGACGCCGGCGCGGTGAGAATGACCCTGAACCGCATCCTCAAGGTTGTGCCCACCCTGTCGAACGGCAACGGCAACGCCCCCGCCGCCGGCGTCCAGGACCACCAGCAATCCCTATACGGCGACGTCCTGATCGCCTCCGCCGTTTACAGCGCCGACCAGAACAGCCCGACCCAATACAACCACAACCATCGAGGCTGTTTGTTGCAACTGAATATCGACGCCAACCCGGGCGGCGGCGAAACCCTGACCATGAAGGTCCAGGTGAAGATCGGCAACGGCGCCTTCATCACCATCTTCGCCAGCGCCGCCCTCACCGGCAACAACCGGTACAACTACGTCGTACACCCGAACTGGGGCGCCGCCGCCCAGGAGATCACCGCCGTCGGCAACTACGCCCTGCCCAGGGTCTGGCAAGTCACCATGGACCATTCCGCCGCCGGCAACTGGACCTACGACCTCCAGTTCAGCTATTTGGACTAGAAAAGTCCTTGCCGTCCTTGCCGTCCAAGCCAAGAAAGGAGACCCGAGTGAAACTGCTAAAAGCAAGAGAAACCGCCGACAGCTTCGTCTTCGCCGTCCACCTCGACGAAGCCAAGCTAGACGCCGCCGGCAACCCCGACCCCGCCTACGTCGCCCGCTACCAGTGGGACAAAACCCCACCGGCCGGCCAAACCCAAGCCCAACACCTGGCCAACGTCCGGTGCCAGCTAAAAGCCCTGGCCCAAACCGAGGCCGCCAGGAGAAACGTCGATCCCGGCGCCGCCCTAACCGGCGAAGGCGCCACCCTATAGCCGATCCGTCCGATCCACCCGATCCGACCGATCGGCCTAAACCGTCCGAGAAAGGAGGCAAAGCCCAATGCCCACCCCCCTAGCCGACATGATCGCCGACATCCGAAACGATCTTCACGACAACGACGCCACCGCCTATCGCTGGACCGATGCAGTGCTGCAGAGGCACATCGAGCGCGCCCTGAAGGAGTACTCGCTCGCCAGTCCCATTCAGAGCAAGAACACCCTCACCACTACCAGCGGCAGCCGGGCCGTGTCGCTGTCCACCCTGACCACCCTGATCGAGGTGGTCAAGGTGGAGTATCCGGTCGACTACTATCCTCCCGTATACCCGAGGTTCTCCGTTTGGTCCACCACCCTTACCCTTCTGGTAGACGAGGAACCGAGCGCCACCAACAACGTGTACGTGTTCTGGTATAAGGAGCACTCCATCGCCACCGGCAGCACCACCATCCCCGTCCAGCACGAGGACCTCGTCGCCGGAGGCGCCGCCGCCTACGCCGCTCTGGAATGGGCCAACTACGCCCCCAACCGGGTTAACGTGGGCGGCCAAGACGTCTGGAAAGACTACCTCACCTGGGGCGAGGCGGCTATGAAGCGCTTCCAAGCCGAGCTAAACAAGCTCGACTATCGCCGCAAGCTAAGAACCAAGCACCTGAGGCCGCTATGATCACCCTATCAGCTACCTTGCTCGCCGAGCAAAAGAAAGCAACGGCCGTACCCTACGTCGAACTCAAGGCCAAAGAGAACATGGCCAGCGTCACCCGCTACCGCTGGACTCGCTACTATACCGGCGCCGAGGCCATCACCCGCCATGCTGCCACCGTCCCCGTCGACAACTCTCTGATCAGAGCGCGGATCGTGGCCAACGGGGGGAACTGGGATCTGAGCTACAGCCGGGTGGCCAGCCCCGGCTCCGGCTCGACCTACTCGAGCTGGAACACCTTGATCAGCACGATCTCGAACACCGCCGGGCTTGCGCTGGCCTCCTTCGGGGCCAGAGTGATCCTCGTCTACGTGGACGCCGCCGGGACCGGGATCTACTGCCTCACCAGCGCCGACAACGGCGCCACCTTCGGCGCCGAAACCCTCGTAGACACCGCTCTCGCATCAGTGACCTACCTGGCGGTCACCTACCGGGACGCCAACACGATCCGCCTGTTCTACGCCACCAGCGCCAATATCGTCTATACGGTCGAATGGACGCTCGCTGGGGGCTGGGGCGCCCGAGCGGCGTGGACCAACACGGCGACCACCATCACCGGGCTGGCCGCCCGCTACTATCAGGACTACAACCTCGCCCTGAGCGGCACAGACGCGACGGGAGATTCCCACCTGTGGCAGTGCATCTACGGCGACGGATACAGCGAGTTCGCCGGCGTGTGGGGCGCCCTCAAGGCCATCATGAGCGCCAACACCGGCACGAACGTCGCCCACCAGCACGTTAGCCTGACGAGGACGGACGCCTTCAGGCTCATTCACCTCGAGCTCTTCACCGGCGCCGGCGCCTACACCATCCCCATGGCCACGCACGGCCTACCCGGCACCGACTACGACGATAACCTGTGGCGGGAGCCCTGGCCCCTCAACATCACCTGCAGCACCGGCGTCGTTCTCTCCGCCGGGAGCACCAGCGCCTGGCTCACCACCCCCAACGGCGTCTGGTGCGCCACCCCCGTCGATCTCGACCTCACCGCCAACCTCCTATCCGTCCGATCCGTCCTATCCGACCAGGGTGGTCGCCTAATCGCCGAAGTGGACAACAGCACCGGAACCTACCTCGAGACCGCCAGCGGCAAGGGCGAAGCCTGGATCGGCTGCGAGCTGCGGCTAGGCCAGGGCTACCACACCAGCGCCGGAAACGAGGTTTCCACTCACCTGAGTTACTGGGTAACCGGCTACGAGCTTACCGCCGAGCCGGGCAAGACGAGGCTCATCCTCTACGCCGTCAGCCCCTGGGAGATCCTCGAGGCCTGGCGCTCCGACCGACAAATCGCCTGGGCAGCCGGGGACGCCAGCATCAAGGAGATCCTCCAGTATGTCCTGGCCCGCGTAGGGTTCAAGCTCTCGCTGGACAACGCCAGCGGCCAGCTATCCACCGTCATGCCCGGCTTTACCATCACCCCCGCTTTCACCATCAAGCCGGGAGAGAGCGCCGCCACGGCCGTACGACGGCTGATGGACTACCTCACCGACGGCGTCCGCTTCCAGAACGCCACAGCCGTGTTTACCGACCGGACCGCCAGCGACGCCAGCGTTTACACCCTGGGCACCACCCACGCCATTAAGAGCGCCCGCTACCACAGCGGCCACCGCCCGCCCCTGCCCAACCGGGCACAGGTGAACACCAACGGCGCCTTTGGCCTGTCCCACGACTGGACCCACATCGAGCTACAGGGAGCCATCAACCGCCAGGAGTTGGTCCTAAACCTCACCACCGAGACTCAGGCCGACACCCACGCCAGCGCCCTCTTGCGCCAGGCAACCATCGCCGCCAAAGCCGACCAGGTCACGATCCCGCCCTCCTGCGGCCTCGAGCTCAACGACGTGGTCGACCTAACCGACAGCCGCGCCGGGCTGAGCGCCGCCAAGCGAAGAGTGACCGGAATCGCCATCGCCTACGACACCGCCAAGCCCAAATTCGAGCAAGAGCTAACCCTGGGAGGCCTATGATCGGTCCGATCCGTCCGATCCGTCCGATCGGTCCGATCCGTCCAATCCGTCCCAAGAAAGGAGACCCAACATGAACCTACGCCGAGCCACCATCAAAGCCTTCGACGCCGCCAGCCATTCGGCCACCATCCAACTCGACGGCAGCCTGTCCCAGTACATCGCCGCCATCGAGGTTGCCGCCAACATCCTCGCCGCCGACGTCACCGCCGGCCGCTACGCCGTCGTCGCCTGGCCCGAGGATTCCAACCCCGCCGCCGCCGTCATCATCGCCGTCTACGCCTAAGATCGAGGAGGACCCGATGCGAATTGGCAACATAGAAGTCGACGACCTGAGAGAGACCCTCGCCCCCAACGGCGCCTACGCCTGGCGGGAGCTAGGCGATATCGACCTCCTGATCGTCCACCATTCCGGGGTCGACGTCGACAGCACCGCCGACCAAATCCACGCCTACCACCGAGACACCCTGGGCTGGCCCGGCATCGGCTACCACTTCCTGATCCACTGGGACGGCCGATCAGAATACACAGGCGACATCCTCACCGTCCGCTATCACGCCGGTCCCCACAATAGGAGAGCTATAGGCATCTGCCTCACGGGAAACTTCAACCAACGCCCACCCGCCCAGGCGCAACTAGACGCCACTCGCGATCTGCTTGCCAATCTCCAGCTCGCCCTTGGCTGGCCCATCCCCATCGTCGGACACCACGAGATCGCATCTACCGCCTGCCCCGGCGACACCTTCCTGCGAAAGCAACCCTATTGGGGGTCAGGGGTCAGGGGTCAGGGATCATAGACTAGGGTAGAGGGTAGAGGGTTGAGGGTTGAGACCCCCTCCACCCTCTACCCTATCCACGGCATCCACTGGCGGAACGACCCCTGGCGCATCGAGGAGGCTGATTTCCCCAAGTTCGCTCTGGGCAAGTTCGACTGGGTGGCAACCATCTGCTACCCCAACCTTCCCCCCGAGCTTCAGGCCGGGCATCTCCACGTCTATCGGAGGCTGAGAGAGATCAATCCCCGGGTGAAGTTCCTGGTGAGGCTCAACCTCGCCGGCCCGGCGAAATCCTCCGACTTTGTCGCCGCCTTTGCCCCCCGCCTCGAAGAGCTGCGAGAGTTCACGGACCTGTTTCAAATCCACAACGAGCCCAACCACCCGGGTGAGCACTTTGGGGGATCCTCGGACGATAGCGCCTGGCGTTATCGCTGGTGGCATCAGCGAGTGGTAGGGGGACTGAAGGAGATAGCGCCGTGGGCCAGGCTGGGATTTCCCGGTCTCGCCGTCAGGCAGAGGGAGGAGGCCTGGCTCGATATCTGTGCGCCGGCCATCGAGATGAGCGATTTCCTCGGCTGCCACGTCTACTGGCAGTACGACAACTGGGCTTCCCCCGATTGGGGTGGCCGCTACACCCTGTTTGCCAGCGCCTTTCCCGACAAAAACCTGTACATAACCGAATACGGCGACGCGACCCCCAACCGGAGCGCCGCCGAGAAGGCCCGAATCTACGTCCAGTGGCTCGAAAGGGTCAGGGGTCAGCGGGTGCCCTCTGGGCGCGGGGTCGGGGGATGGGGGACCGTTCCCCGACCCCCCAAGGCCGCCTGCGCCTTCATCCTTTCCTCGTCCGACCCGGCCTGGTCCAGCTTCAGTCTCGACGAAGAAGCGTGCGAGATACTTGGAGGGTATAGGGTTGAGGATATAGGGTAGAGGGTGGAGAGGGATCCACCTCATAAGAGACTTACGCGGTGCCATCGCAACAAGGCGGTCTACCCCCATCCGTAGGGGCGAAGCATTTGCGCTGGGTCTCGGACTGGCTGCAAGTTTTGTTCGCAAATGCTTCGCCCGCCTCGGGCCTGTCCACCCATCAAGCCTGTTGGGTGCGAACTAACTTGACACAGCAACTCAGCGGGCGGGCGAAGCATTCGCAAACGTTGTTGAAGGCTCAGAATAGACTGGTTCTGCGAACGCTTCGCCCCTACAACAGGAGGACGGCAAATCGCCTTCCACATAATGTGACCACGTAAGTCCTGTAAGAGAAAGGAGAGAAAAACATGCTTGTACCGGAAATCACTCCCGCGTTTGCCATGTCGGTGGTTGGCTGCGCCTTTCTCAGCGCGGTGGCAGTCCAACTAGCCAAGGGCTTGCTGCCGGAGGCGTCCTGGCGGGGTCTGGCCTGTAACGCTTTGGCCATCGTGAGCGCCTTCATCATCGTGGGCGCCGGCCTCTGGATGACAGGAGCAGTCGACGGCGCCAGCCTCTATAGTGGCGCCATCACCGCCCTCGTCGCCGCCGCCGTATCCACCTACGGCTACGAGGCGATCGACAATGTAATGAAGATGGTCAGCCATGCCGATGCCCAGCAAAACCAACCATGAAAATGTCGTCCGACCCTCACCGCGCCCACCCTCTCCCTCTGAGGAGAAGGTGAGCCCATGATTCGGGGGGATCTTTAATGGTTGCTCCTGTATATGGCGGGGTTAATTGTATAGGTTCGGTCCCATGTGCCGTCCTGTTGTTGACTCCACGGACCGGTTAGTATGATGGTTGCGTTGTAGCGTTTTTTGCTGGCTCGTTGGAGTGAGGCTAGTGTTCCTGCTAGAGGTGCGCCAGAAAGGTCGATTTCTGTTTGTAGCTGGCGGAGATTGATTTGGCCTCCGTGGTTAATGAGAGAGACAAGAATCTTTTTCTGATTTGGTGATCGAGAGTTGACAAAGTCGTTCCAGTCGGTTTGTGAGGTTGGTTGCATTTGTTCCTGTTCTGTGGGTGGTGTAAGTGCTGCAAGTTGTCGTGCAGCTTGTTGTAGTTCTTCGATGGTGTCGGCCGTGATGGTGAACTTGGCTGGCATCGTGGTTTCCTCCTAATTAGAAGATTTAAATCTTATTCGTATTATATTAGGGCCTGATTAAATTATCAATAGACTTGAAATAATTTAACTTAAGTAAATAGTTATAGACAGCTTAATTCAGACGTCGTCCATTTTCAAAGAGTCGGAGGTAAGGGTCAACACAATTGACAGGAGTTATGCGGTCACTTCTGTCGAGGGCGATTTGCCTCCTCGTGTAGGGGCTAAGCATTCGCAGAATCGGTTAGATCTAGGCTCCCGGCCATGATTGCGAATGCTTAGCCCGCCCGGCTTGTTGCCGCACCGAACCTCGTCGCAGGGACAGGGATGGGCATGGGAAAAGCGCAGGGCGGGCGAAGCATTTGCGAACTGACGTGAAGGCTAGTCCGAGGCCGAGCGCAAATGCTTCGCCCCTACAGACGGGATAGGCACCGCGCACCCTTCAATCTTATAGATATGACTAGACTTTTATGCAAGCCGCAACAGTTGAATCAGGTGTCGATCAACGCCGCGGGCGAGCCGGCGTCCTTCGTGCGGCGCGCCCGACGGGAGCGGGTGATCGACGTCTATAAACGCTGGCGGGTAGACGAGGATTGGTGGCGACAGGAGGTTGCCAGAGAGTACTTCACCGTCGAGACATCCAGCGGCCTCGTCGGCGTCATCTTCCACGATCTCGTCGCCGACCGCTGGTATTTGGCGAGGATTTATGACTAGGGTAGAGGGTAGAGGGTATAGGGTAGAGGGGGAGGGGACGATTAGGGTTGAGGGAGACCTTCCCTCGACTCGCGACATTAGGGGAGAGGGGGGCCTCCCCTCAACCCTCTCCCCTCAACCCTCTACCCTATACGTGCCCTCTACCCTCAACCCTCAACCCTACGTCGAACTCCACTGCCATACGAATTACTCCCTCCTCGACGGCGCCGCGCACCCCGAGGATATGGTGGCGCGGGCCAGGGAATGGGGGATGGAGGCGCTGGCCATTACGGACCACGATGGTCTCTGTGGAGCCGTTCGCTTCTCCACGGCGGCGCGCGAGGCGGGGATCAAGCCGATCATCGGCGCGGAGGTGACCCTCGAGGGCGATTTCCACCTCGTGCTGCTGGCCAAGAACAGGGAGGGCTACAGCAACCTCTCCCGCCTGATCAGCCACGCCCAATTGCGCCACGCCAAAAACCAGGCCCGTCTCGACCTCGCCACTCTGGCGCAGCATACCTCCGGCCTCATCGCCCTCTCCGCCTGCGATAAGGGAGAGATCGCCAGCTCCCTGTTAGCCGGTGACGGAAGGAAGGCCCGGCAGGGGGTGGAGAGATACCGGGAGATATTTGGCGACGACTTCTGGATCGAGCTGCAATATCACTATCTGCCCCTCGACGAACGGCTTATCGCCGGTCTGGTGGAGTTGGCCGATAGGCTCGGGATCGGCTGCGTGGCCACCAACGACGCTCACTACGCCAAACGCGAGGGGCACCGCCTCCAGGATATCCTCGTCTGCATCAAGCACCGGACGACTCTGGATAATTCTCAGCACCTGCGCCGGCCCAACTCGGAATATTATCTCAAGTCCTCCGCCGAGATGGCCTCCCTCTTCCGCCGCTATCCCGGCGCCATCGCCAACACCGCCATCGTCGCCGCCAAATGCTCTGTGGATCTTAACTTCGCCGGCCACCGTCTTCCCTCCTTCGTCGTGCCCGAGGGAGAGACGGCTTTCAGCTATCTGTACAAACTGTGCCAGGCGGGCGCGGAGGAGAGATATCAGCCCATCACGCCACCGGTCTCGAAGCAACTGGCCCACGAGCTAGACGTCATCTACCACACCAACCTGGCCGAATACTTCCTTCTCGTCTGGGACATCATGCGCTACGCCAAGGAGCAGCGGATCCCCGGCCAGGGCCGCGGCTCGGCCGCCGATTCCATTGTGGCCTACGTTCTCGGCATCACCAAGGTCGATCCCATCCGCCACAACCTCCTCTTCGAGCGCTTTCTCAACGAGGAAAGGGTTGGCATGCCCGACATCGACGTGGACTTCTCTGCCAGGCACCGGGAGCAGATCCTCCGCTACGTCTACGACAAGTACGGCGAGGAGTACACGGCCATGGTCTGCAACGTGGTGACCTTCCGGGCGAGGAGCGCGATCAGAGACGTAGGAAAGGCCCTCGGCCTCCCCCTCGACTTTCTCGATCGATTGGCAAAGGATAGGGTAGAGGGTATAGGGTATAGGGTAGAGGGTATAGAGCATAGGGTTGAGGGTGAAGGGTTGAGGGTTGAGGGAGGGGACCCCTCTACCCTCTACCCTCTACCCTCAACCCTAAGTTCCCCCTCTACCCTCAACCCTCTACCCTCTACCCTATCCGAAATGTGCGAAGCCATCGACGGCTTTCCCCGCCACCTCAGCATCCACGTGGGTGGGATGATCATTACCGGCACACCGCTGGTGGAGATCGTTCCCCTGGAGAGGGCCACCATGCCGGGCCGGGTGGTCGTCCAGTGGGACAAGGACAGCGTGGAGGACGCCGGCCTGATCAAGATGGACCTGCTATCGCTGGGCATGCTGGCCCTCATCCACGAGGCGCTGGAATTGATCGAGCAGCGGGGTGTGCGCCTCGACCTCGACCGGATACCGCTGGACGATCCGGCGGTCTA
>JACPQF010000113.1 GCA_016190625.1 Chloroflexota bacterium
CAGAGACCCGCGAATTCTGTCCCCACTAGGAGGTCTGAATTGTTTGCCAGACCTGCTGTTGCCCCCCACATAGTGCCAAAAAGCGGATGCGATTCCCCACCGCTTTTTCAAAAGGGGCTTTTCGGCTGCGCTTCTAGATAACCCGCACCGAAGATACTGCCAGACCGACTCGTCTTTCCCGGAAGGACGAGCCGGTCTCGGTGGTCTATCAGCATTTGCGCCGGATTATCTAGCTGATGCCCATCGGGGGACCTGTTGCCCATATGCTTTACATAACGCTGCTTTTTGTGAGATAATATGACACACTATGCAGCAGGCGGAAGCAATAGATGGACGATGAACTGGCTCGCACCAAGGGGAAGATTCTGGTCGCCGACGACGA
Source organism: Chloroflexota bacterium (assembly GCA_016190625.1). Classification (GTDB taxonomy): domain Bacteria; phylum Chloroflexota; class Dehalococcoidia; order JACPQF01; family JACPQF01; genus JACPQF01. Next base: position 383 of record JACPQF010000113.1, read on the forward strand.
CCCCGCTATCCGCGCCTTGCTAGACGAGGCGCTCACGCTGGCTGGCTACGCGGTCTGGCCTGCCTGCGACGGCGAGGAGGCCTTAGAGCAGGTCCACGCCGCTCTGCCGTCCCTCCTGATTCTCGACCTCGTCCTGCCGCGCCTCGACGGCTACGGCGTTCTCGAGCGCCTGCGCGAAGATGAATCCCACCGGGACCTACCGGTCATCGTTTTGACCGCCCACGGCTCCCGAGCCGACGCAGCGGTAGCCCTGGAGAAGGGGGCCGACGATTTTCTCGCCAAGCCGGTGGACCTCGACGAGTTGCTGCTGCGGATCGAGGTCGCCCTCAAGCGCCACCCCAATCACCACACGGTCGAGGATTCCCGGACCAGGCTGCAGGTGTGCCTGTTCGGACCAATGCGGGTCTGCGCCGGCGAAGCGAACTGCATCGACGAGGAGTTCACGCGCCGCAAGGCGAAAGCGCTGTTCGGCTATCTCTACCTCCACCGGGGTCGGATGATCTCCAAGGACGAGCTAATGGAGGCCCTCTGGCCCGAGGACGACGACCCCAACTTCGGCCGCATCAAGCAACTGGTGATGGTTCTGCGCCACGCCCTCGAGCCCGGCAGACCGTGTGGCTCGGCGCCCCGCTACATCCTCGAGCGCGGCGGCTACTACTACTTCAATAACAAGCTGGACTACTGCAGCGACGTCGAGGAGTTCGAGAGAAGGGTCGCCTTGGCGAGAGCGCACCAGGACAAGGGAGATATCGACGCGGCCCTCGAGGAGTACCTGAAGGCCATCGCGCTGCGAACGGGCGAGTTCCTCGACGAGTTTCGCTACGAGGACTGGGCGACGCTGGAGCGAGCCAGGCTCAAGGAGATGTACCTCGATACTTTGGAGAACGCGGCGACCCTGCTAGCTGCCGGACGCAACTACGCCGAGGCCGTGAGGCTCCTGCGCCTGGCTATTGCCGAGGACAGGGTGAGAGAGAGCTCCTACGTCGAGCTGATGCGGTTTCTCTGGCAGGACGGCAAGCGGTCTGAAGCCTTGCGCACCTACGAGCGGCTGAAAGAGGTCCTCGCCGACCAGTTGCAAGTAGATCCCGACCCCGAGGTCACCAAGCTCTACCATGCCATTCGTCAGGACGAGTAGGAACCGCAGAAACATACTTGAAGTTGGGAAGTGCCTAACGTATAATGGGAACACTCTCAGCAAGGAGGCTCGTCTGTGAAGGTTTCGTGTCTGCAGGAGAACTTGAGCAAGGGACTTGGCATCGTGGGTAGAGCGGTGGGGATGAAAAGCCCGCTGCCGATTACCGGCAACATCCTGATATCCACCGAAGAATCGCGCTTGAAACTGGCGGCCACGAACCTCGAGATAGGGATAGTCTGCTGGATCGGGGCGAAGGTGGAGGACGAAGGGTCCATCACCGTGCCCGCCCAACTGTTGACCGACTTCGTGAACTCCTTGCCCAACGATCGCGTCGACCTCGAGGTCTCCGCCCGCACCAACAGTCTGACGCTGAGATGTGCGAGGTTCGAGGCCAAGATCAACGGGCTGGATGCGCAGGATTTCCCGCCCATTCCCGCGGGCGTCGAGGGAATAACGGCCAGGATCGAGCCGGCGACCCTCCACGAGGCCATCAGCCAGGTGGCGTTCGCCGCGGCGACCGACGACACCCGGCCGGTGCTGGCGGGGGTCTACGTCAAGCTTTCGGGCAGCGAGGGCGTCTTCGCCGCCGCCGACGGCTTCCGTCTCTCGGTGCGCAACGTAAGCCTCGTTTCTCCTCTGGAGGAAGAGGTGGAGTTGATAATCCCGGCCAAGACCCTCGCGGAGCTGAACCGCATTCTCGGCGAGGAGGAGGAGACGGTGGAGATCGTCGTCACTCCCAACCGGAATCAGGTGGTTTTCCACCTGGCCAACGTCAACATGGTGTCGCAGTTGATCCAGGGCACTTTCCCCAACTATCCCCAGTTGATTCCCCCGAGCTTCGGGGGCAAGGCCATCGTGAACACGGCCGACTTCTTGAAGGCGGCGAAGACCGCGTCCATCTTTGCCAGAGAGAATGGCATCGTGAGGATCCAGGGCCAGCCCGGCGAGGAGCTAGTTCCGGGCAAGCTGATCATCAGCGCCAGGGGTGACGAGGTGGGCGAGAACGTCGGCGAGGTGGACGCCATCATCGAGGGAGAGGCCACCCGCATCGCCTTCAACGCCAAGTACCTCCTCGACCTGCTCAGAGTCGTTACCAGCGGCCAGCTCTCGCTCCAGACCAACTCCCCCTCCAGCCCCGGCGCCGCCCGTCCCGTCGGCCGCCAGGACTTCGTGCATGTGATTATGCCGATGTTTGTGCAGTGGTGAGGATAGGGATCATTCTGCCCGTTCCACCCTAAAGGTGTAAGGGTTCGAGATCAATGCGTCGATTGAGGTGCTATCCAGGATGTCCACCAGTTCCAACGGTGTGCAGACCCGAGGAAGCTTGGGAGCCACAAGGTATCGTTCCTCCAATGATTCGACGGGTTCTATATAGGCCGAACACACCAATGGAATCAGATATTCGACCGATTCATTAAGCCGGTAGTTGTTCCCTACGGGCTTTTCTGCTAGCAGTTTGGTGCGCTTGAGACAACCTGAAATCCATTCGTCCGCATACGACCACCTAGTGTTGACAGCATCTACGTCACCGAGCAGTAGTTGAACGCTGACATCATAGGCTTTGCAGTCGACCACGTACCCAACGTTACGCTGTTGAAAAGAAAGGTCCATCTCTGCCAGCACGCGACCGTCGTACCGTAGTTTCTTGTTCGGACCAAAAAGATACTGTAGGTGCGGAGCTTTCGTCTGTAGCCATTTGCCAAGGGTTGTCTCGAAGTGCCGTCCTTTCAAGTTCCTTGTCTCTGGCTTACGGGAAGCGGGCTGCAGAATGGCAGCCAGGACGTAAATGGCAGCACTCCAATCGATGATTATCGTTTCGCCCATCGAAAAGAGGAAAGACGGAAACCAAGCGCCGTGAATTTCGAGAGATTGAAGTTGAACGTCGCGGAGCACCATCCTATCAAGGAACCGTCGGACAAGGGAATCTATGCTGCTGATGAGATTGAAGTGCTTTGCGCTTATGAACATGAATTTTCCCATTAGGCCACTCAGGACATCAAATTGGAACATTGCCATTCCCGTAGCCGCTAATCCGGCATGATAGTTCGGGTATCTACAACACGCGTACAACTGAACAGCGCTCAAGCACTCAAGGCAGCAGCAGAATTCATCGGACGAGAGCCCGTATTCCCGTAGGACGTAACTGGAATACAGGCGTGCGAGTTCACAGACTGAAATCAGATCCAAGTACTGTGGCATGTAGCGCACTGTGAAGGTGGCACCGCGGTGTATGCCGGGGTGCGAAATCGTTAGCTGTCCCGGGCTGAATTATTTGTAGACCAGGAGCCTGGTAATGGCAGGATTGGTTGTAGAGGTGAGGAGAGATAGCGTACGCTTTATGGCTAAGTAGGTAGGGTGGTGAAGGGCTCCGTCCTAGCAAGCTAGGCAGAGCGG
>JACPQF010000120.1 GCA_016190625.1 Chloroflexota bacterium
CAGCCCATCGGCATTCCCACTAGCGCCCGTACAAAAGTACGGGCGAAACCATAATCACCCAGACCCGGCCGCGCACTATCCCTGCCGACTCGACGGCACACAATTCCGCCGGTAACAGGATCGGTGTCTCAACGCTCATTCGCCTGTGGGTGCTGGAACATCTGAAGGAGACCCATACCACGCCATGAGACTGCTGGTTCGTCCGCGGCTCTAGAATCGACGCGCTGTTCCGCTTTCCCCTGCCCGGGTGAGATAGCCAAATCACCGACTCTGGCCGGTGTCAGCAGACCGCTGCCTGCCGATTAATGTCCTGATCAACTCGCCCCGCCGCTTTGCCATGCCGATATACCCGAGGCCGGCTAGCTCAGCTCGGAACTCCTCCGGTGAGTAGCAGTGCAGGTCGAGGCTGATTCCCCATCCTCCAGCCTCCCGCCAGAGCTTGTACCGGTCAGGAGCGCGTCCCAGTCTACGCTGTCCGGCAAAAGCATGGGAAACCGCTATGATATCATAGTCGCTGTCAGAACTTGCGGTTCCGCGGGCGCGTGAGCCAAACAGGTAAAGGCGCGCACCATATTGGCTGCGCATGAGACGGGCGAACCTCGCGATTAGCTCGTCTTGCGCTGGCTTCTGCCTGGCGGCTGCTGAAGTAACCTCTGTACCCACGCCATGACCTCCTCTGCCATGTTGACGGCTGCTCGCGCTGCTCCCTCACTGATGAGCTCAGCAGGAATCGGGGCGTTCTCATCGCCAGACGGATAACGGCTCTCCATGAACATCGGCTGAAGCTGCTCCACTGCCACTTGAACGTCCGGTGGATAATCTCCTGCCCGCTCCGAAACCAAGTTGGCGCACTTCACCAGGTCATGCTTCCAGGGCGGCTCCTCGCCCCGAAGATGCCAGCAAGCAGCCTTTAATGCCTTCTCGGCTGCCTGATGCGCGAAGTTGGCTGCACCAAAGTAGCTGCCCGGTTGCAGGAGCATTCTTGCAACGTCGATGTCTCGCTCCGCCTGTTGCCACAGCCGCTGACCCATCAGGACCGTTCGTCTAACCATCGAAGCCTACCACTCCCGGCGAACTCGTGGTCGCCCCATAGGTCGAGTATATACCATTTCGACGTCACCTTTCAAACCACTGGCAAACGCGCTGGGGACGGTCAACTTTGAGCGGGTCGGACGGTGCAACCGGCAGGCGCCTGCTGTGAATCGGTGGCGGGACAAGGCCAGAAGGTGAAACAGCTCTTTGTCCGAGCATACGGGCGCTTTACTTGTGTCCGACGACTGTGGTTCAATTCGTGCACGTGGAAGAGAGCTGACTGGAGGAAGCTGTCTCCGATGTTTTCGAACACCAACGGCTCCTGATGGGCAAGGATAGCAGCCTACATAGCGGGGGTAAGCCTTGTTTCCACCCCGTAGCGCCCACTGCGTGAGTGCTGTCAATAAAGTCTGTGGGCACGCCTTCCCCCTCCCGCCCGGGTGCTGACCCAGTCCTTCTGGGGAAGGAGCTGTCCTTCCTCTGAAGGACAGCGCGGAAAGGGCTAGGGTGAGGGCAGTGGGAGCGCCGGGTAGGACAGCCTACCCGGACACTCGAGCAATTTCTCGTTTGTGGGCGTCCTGCCCTGATATCGATCTAGGCTGTGACCTTGCCCTCTAGCGCCTGGGGGTGCTCCACTCGTCGCCCCAGTAGCCGGTCCAGGTCCGTTCGTAATCAGGGCCGAACATCTGGTCCCGCTCGGTCCAAGGTGCTTTCATCAGCTCGTCCTTTGTCCGATGAAGGTAGACTTTGTCGTCGCGGAAGTCTACGGCGCGGTACGGGATCGCAATCATCTTTCCGCCAAGGCCAAGGAAATCCCCGGCTTTGACAAAGAAATGGTGAATCTGACCGGTCGTGAAATCGAAGGCGCAGTCCTCGATGGTGCCAAGGCTGTCGCCGCGGCTGTCGACCACGTCATACTTTCGGAACTCGCTAAACCTGTAGTACTTGCCTGGGTATCTGCTAGGTTGTTGCATTTTCCTTCCTCCCGTTGTATTTACGACGGCAGAACTTGCCACCGTACCGGCAACTCCTGGCAAGAAATATACCGACGCCACTTCGAAACGCGCTCTGGCCGCCAACCGGAACAACAGGAGAGATCCGGCGCTAGTTGCCGAAAGACCGCCGGAGCAGGCTGTCTTGACCGGAAGATACGACCTCACACCAGTAATGCCAGAGATGATTCAGACTGCTACCAAGCTGTGTGCTAATCATCCGCTAAGGGCCTATGATGCTTTGCAGCTAGCAGCCGGGCTCGCTGTGTGGGAACTTCTCGTGGCGGCTGGAGATACTCTGGTCTTCGTGTCAGCCGACGACGCCTTACTGGCAGCCGCCAAGCGAGAGGGTCTGACTGTAGAGAACCCCTTCTGGCACACTGACCTGGACTTGTAGTATCCCAGCCCGTGTCGCTGCTGCTTGGGCCGCTTGACACAAAGAGGGACGCGTTCTTGGTTCGAAGGGGGAGCGGAAACGTGAATGAACGACCGAAGATAGAGCCGATACCGGAGTTTAGGAGTCGGGAGGAAGAGAGGCCTACTTCCTCCTCTTGTCCAGTTCCTTGCGCACGTCCTCGGGCGAGAGGCCGGTAGCGGCGAGCATGACGAGGGTGTGGTACCAGAGGTCGGCGACCTCTTCGGCGATGCGGCTGGATACACCGTTCTTGCTGGCTATGATGACCTCTGCCGCTTCCTCGCCGATCTTCTTGCCTATCTTGTCGACGCCTTCACGGAACAGATAGGCGGTGTAGCTACCTTCGGGCACGGTCGCCTGCCTCTCCTTGATCACCCGGAAGACCTCGTCCAATACGTCAGATGTCCGGCGGAGAAACGCGGGAGTGGTCGCCGGAAGGAGATCGCCCTTGCCGTCGAGATCCCGGAAGAAACAGCTTCTCTCGCCCGTATGGCAGGTAGGGCCGGCCGGCTCGGCGACGTAGACGACGGCGTCGCCATCGCAGTCGACGTGAACCGCTTCGACCGATAGATAATTGCCGGAGGTCTCTCCCTTGCGCCACAGTTGCTGCCTGCTCCGGCTGTAGAACCAGGCCTGGCCGGTCTCCAGCGTCTTCTGGAGGGCGCTCTCGTTGGCGTAGGCGAGCATCAGCACTTCTCCCGTTCGCTCGTCCTGCACGATCGCCGGCACTAGGCCCTTGTTGTCAAACCTTATCATCTGCTTCTCCAAAGGAATATGGACGTCGTCCTGCGAGATTCTGGCTCCGAGCCAGCCTCGATAGCGGGAAGTCTCTGAATCGGCTCGGCGCCAGGCCACGGGAGGCCCTCACCCCAACCCTCTCCGCGCCCAAAGGGCACCCGGGCGGGAGAGGGAGAGCGAGTGCCCACCGGGCGCGCCGAGTGTTGGCCCCCAGGCACCCTCATCTCCGTACTGGCACGCCTTCGGCGGCGAGATAGTCCTTCACGTCGGCAATGGAATATCTCCCGTAGTGAAAGATGCTGGCTGCCAGCACGGCGTCGGCCTTACCCTCGACGATGGCCGCCAGAAGATGCTCCAGCCCGCCGGCGCCGCCGCTGGCGATCACGGGCACGCTGACAGCCTCGGCGATAGCCCGCGTCAGAGGCAGGTCATAACCCGCCTGCTGCCCGTCGGCGTCCATGCTGGTCAGCAGGATCTCTCCTGCGCCCAGTACGACGGCCCGCCTCGCCCATTCCACTGCGTCGATTCCGGTCGGTTTTCTTCCCCCATGGGTAAAGACCTCCCAGCCGTGACCGGCGCCCCGACGCCTTTTGGCGTCGATGGCCACCACGATGCACTGGCTGCCAAACTTCTCGGCGCCTCGACAAATGAGGTCCGGCTCCTGTACTGCCGACGTATTGATCGACACCTTGTCCGCACCTGCTTGCAGGAGGCTGCGCATGTCCTCCACCGACCGGATGCCGCCACCCACCGTGAGCGGAATGAAGACCTGCGCCGCCGTGCGCTCCACCACGTCGACCATGGTTCGCCTGGCGTCCGACGATGCGGTTATGTCAAGGAACACTAGTTCGTCGGCCCTCTGCCGGTCGTAGAAGGCGGCGAGCTCTACCGGATCCCCGGCATCCCGGAGGTTCACGAAGCTGGTGCCCTTGACGACGCGGCCGTCCGTTACATCCAGACAGGGAATAATCCGCTTAGTCAGCAACTTTCATCGCCTCTAACGCCTCGGGCAGGGATAGGTCCCCGGTGTACAACGCCTTGCCCGCTACCGCCGCCTCGGCGCCGAGCGCCTTGAGCCGCCGGAGGTGCGCGACGGAGCTCACGCCTCCCGCGGCGATCACGGCGATATCGACCGACGACAGGAGCTCCCCGATGGCCTCGAAATTGGGCTCGGTTAGCGTGCCATCGCGACTGATGTCGGTGTATAGGACCCGCTCCACCCCCAGCTCCCTCACCCGCCGCACCAGGTCGATCGCCGAGACGGCTGTCTTTTCCTTCCAGCCGCGCGTCGCCACCAGGCCCTCCTTGGCGTCCACGGCGACCACGATGGCATCGCCGAATCGCCGGCAAGCCGTGGCGATCAGCGACTCGTCCTCCACGGCGGCCGTTCCAAGCATCACTCTTCTCACTCCAGCGTCGAGAGCCGTTTCGATGGCGTCGAGGTTGCGAACGCCACCGCCCAGTTGAACGGGTATGTCCACTGCCCTCACAATTTCGCGAACCACCTGAAGATTAGCTGGCTGGCCGCTGGCGGCGCCGTCGAGGTCCACCACGTGCAGCCACCTGGCTCCTTCTGCCTGCCACCGTCTGGCGACCTTTACCGGCTTATCCGAGAAGACCGTCGTCTGGCTGTAGTCGCCTTGAAACAGGCGCACACACCTTCCGTCACGAAGGTCGATGGCGGGAATGACGATCATGCTTTCTCTGCTCCACTCCAGCGAAGGAAGTTTTCCAGCAGCCGGAGCCCCATCTCGCCGCTCTTCTCCGTATGAAACTGGGTGGCGACCATTCTATCGCGCGCCAGCATACTGCAGAAGGTGACGCCGTATTCGGTTTCGCCCGCCGCCAGCGTCCAGTCCGTCGGATCCGCATAGTAGGAATGGACGAAGTAGAAATCGGCCCGGTCGGGGATGTCCTCGAAGACCGGATGAACCAGCCGCTGCCTGACCTGATTCCAGCCCATGTGGGGAACCTTCAACCCATCGGGAAGTCTTCGCACGACCCCTGGGATTAGGTCAAGACACTGCTGGCCCCCTCCCTCTTCACTCAGGCTCAACAGCACCTGGAGGCCGAGGCAAATTCCCAGGAAGGGTTTTCCCTCCTCGATTGCCGCGCGCACCGGCCCGACCATCTTCAGCTCCTGTAAGCTGCGCATGAGGTCGCCGGCAGCGCCCACGCCGGGCAGAACGACTGTGCCGGCCTTCCTCACCACCCCGGGATCGGCCGTGACCTCGTGAGCATAGCCCAGTCGCCCGACGGCCCGGGCCACGCTCCGCAGGTTTCCTGCGCCGTAATCGACGATCGCGATCATTTCAGCACCACCATTCGTGGCGCTATTTTAGCACATGCGGGTTCCGGAGACTAGTGGGCGAGGCACCCATGCATTCAAGAGTGGTGATTGACGAAGCTACTGCACCAGACCGACCAAGCTCTCGGCCTGTAGCGCAGAGTGGCTTGCTATGAGGTCGAAGTTCAAGGCGCCTGCCGCAGGCTGCGAAGCTCCTCGAGGTCGAGGTCGATTTCGAAAGCGCCGAGCTCCTCTCGAAGAAGCCCCCGCTCGCGACTACGAACGAGCTCACGAAGGGCAAGGTCAACAGCCTCGGTCTTAGTTCTTGCCCCGCAAAGCTCCTTGGCGGTCTCAAGAAGCGTATCATCGATTTCTAACGTCGTTCTGGCCATCGCATCCTCCGTCTGCATATTGATCATATGCATGTTGATTGCATAACGCAAGCCAGAATCGATTCCCCGGCCGAGAAAAGAGGTGCCGCTATTCTGTGGGACCGGCACCGGCCCTCCACTTTTCGACGAACTGATGCTCATCCTTGGTCAATGGAGCAGAGTCCAATAGGTCCGGTCGCCTGTCGAAGGTCTGCCGCAGCGACTGGAGGCGGCGCCACTTGGCTACCTCGGCGTGGTGTCCCGACAGTAGAGTATCAGGAACGCTCCAGCCCCTGAACTCCTGAGGCCGGGTGTACTGGGGGTATTCCAGCAGTCCGCGGGCGAAGGACTCCTCGGCGGCGGATTCCGGCGCCAGAACGCCGGGTATCAGCCTAACGACGGCATCGGCGATCACCATGGCGGGGAGCTCGCCCCCCGTCAGGACGTAGTCGCCGATGGACAGCTCATCCGTCACCAAATGCTGGCGAACTCGCTCGTCCACCCCCTCGTAGTGGCCGCAGATAAGGATAAGCCAGCTCTCCATCGCCAGCTCGTGCGCTACCTGCTGATTAAATAAGCGGCCTGACGGCGACATGAGGATTATCGCCGGACTGGCCGGTTCCTCACCGGCGGACGGCGTCCGTCCCGAGGCGAGGATGGCTTCGGCGGCCGCGAAGATGGGCTCCGGCTTCATAACCATGCCGGGGCCGCCCCCGTAGGGATAATCGTCCGTGGTGTGGTGGCGGTCGGTGGCATAGGCGCGAATGTCGTGGACGTTGATGCGCACCAGCCCCTTGTCCGCTGCCCGTTTGATGATGCTCTCGGTGAGCGGGCCAGAAAACATCTGGGGAAAGACGGTAAGTATGTCTATGCGCACTCGGGTTTCCCTAACATCCATGTTCCGCCGCCGCAGTCGGGAAGAACCCTCACCCTACCCTCTCCCAAAGGGAGAGGGGATGGAGCGCTCGGCGCTTCCCTTTCCCTAAAGGGAGAGGGTATTCTCCTCAATCCTCCACTCTCAACCCTCTACCCTCAACCCTTTACCCTCTACCCTCAACCTTTTACCCTCTACCCTCTACCCTGCCGCAACTCCGGCCGGCTGGCACATTCCCTCGCCTCGCCTCGCAGGGTTTCGACCGCGTGGGGAAGGGCTGGCAAAATGGCCTCCAGACATTCTCGAACGGCTTTCGGGCTCCCCGGAAGGTTGACAATGAGAGTCCGCCCCCTGACTCCGACCACAGCGCGACTGAGCATCGCCTGAGGCGTCTTCTTCAGGCTTTCAGCTCTCATTACCTCCGCCATGCCCGGCACCTGAAAATCTATGACGGCCAGCGTAGCATCTGGAGTAACGTCCCGGGGGCTGAGGCCCGTGCCTCCCGTGGTGACGATGAGGTCAATCTCGCCGCTATCGGACCAACGACGCAGCAACGGTGCGATCTCGTCCTTATCGTCGGGAACTACCGTATAGGCTACCCCTGTTCCACCGATGCTCCCCAGGATATCCTGTATCGCCGCGCCGCTCGCGTCCTCTCGCTCACCGCGCGATCCCTTATCGCTCGCCGTCAATACGGCATAAAAGAAAGCTTTCTCAGTCAACTTGCTCACCATCCTTGGCCTGCTCCTCCGGAACCAGATCTCGCCACGACCCGTGAATACCCTCTTTGGTCACACCGTAGAAGACCCTCAATTGGCCGTCCCCGTTCCGCAGCACAAAGTTGTACCGCTTCGTCCCCATTCGCGTGTAGGTCTTCCAGAGGCCCACGTCTCCCCGCCATTGCACCTCCTCCGCCTTCAAGGGATGATCCTCTCGTTGGGTGATGGCGTAGTGCCACAAGTGACGAGCAGAGAAGCGAGTAACATTTCGCATGACGTTCCCGTTCCGAAGATCGCGAATTGTGTGGTAGAGGACTCCGTCCCTTTCCTCCGTATCGACTATCTCAGCGCCCGTCTTGGGCGGCTCAACGGCACTGGTAGGTGCTACTTCGGCCGGCAACGGCAATGCTGCCTCAGGAGCGCCAACCGGTTCGGCCGCTGGCTCCTGCCGGGGTTCCGACTCCTTCTGTCGAGCGCCCCTGTGCACAAGTCGAACTATCTCATCCCGGAGGGCAAGACTTGTTTCGCTTTCCTGCCGGACGTAGATCTGCCCGGCGCCCACCGTGTAGGGGGTATCAGCGCCCTCGGGCACGTCCAGAACGACGATGTTCTTACCTTCGCTGGTCTTGACTTCCATGCTTACCTCGAGAGGCGGGGCAATGTTCTTCTGCAATTCACTGCGGAGGATGCCGATAGCTTCCTCTGGCTTGTCCACTCCTCGCGCCGGGGCCTTGGCCCCCGCGGCGGTTCCGATGTAGATCGTGCCCCCTTTTGTGTTGCTGAACGCCACGACGTCGTTCAAGACCTCGATTCTCTTGGCGGGTTTCGTGGGAAAAGCCTCGTAAAAGCTGCGGACGATGCTCGGACCTTCCTTCCTGGCCACCATGATCTCATCGAACGGTTGGCGGGCGACGCGCAGAGCACGCACGTGAGTGAACTGGTTGCTCAGGAACAGATCTTTCAGCGCCTGACAACTGACTTCGTCGATCAGCACTTCGGTGACCCGGTCGCCGACGCCGAGGTACTCCTGTTTCTCGCCCGAATCGCGAACCAGTCGATGGGCGTCGGAGCCCTGAATGCAATGCATTTTTCGCGGGTACTCTGGTCTGCTGCCGTTGAAGAACATGGACGTACGGCGTTTGCTCGTGCTGTCGAGGTCCGTCACCTCGAGGGCGTGGAGGTGCTTGTCCTGCGTCATGGATATCTTGCTTTGCCCGCCGAAGTTGTAGTCGAAGAGGGCTACACCGTGGCTCGAGTTTGCATGGGCGGCTATCACAAGGCCGTCGTTCTCGTCAATGGTCTTGTAGGCGGTGATGACGTCGGTAGTGGCGCCAACCTCGCTGCTCCCGAAGTCCAGTGACGTATCGGGAACGTTCAGGTCCATGAGGATGTGTTCCAGACGGCGAATTGGGGTGTTTTCCGGAAAGATGCCGAGAATGTGAAAACCCAAGGTAGCGGTGAACTCGAAGCCTGGCAGCACCGCGATGTTCGCCAGAAGGCGCCGGTACTCGGCCAGCGTGTCCGCCTCTTCCTTCTGGAGTCTGCCCAGCTTGTCGAGAAGGTCGAGCTGCTCGACCTCTCTCATCATCGCCGCGTAGCCGGCCACGGAGTTGTGGTCAGTGAAGGCGATCATGTCGAGGCCTCGTTCTTCCGCCTTCTGGAGAATCTGGAGGTAGGTTACTCCCCCCTCCCTATAGCATAGTGATTTCGGCGTATGAATATGCAGATCGATACGCCGCCAGGTAAGTGCCTTGCGTCGACAGCCTTTGCGGTTGGCAACCATAAAGTTTCCCCTCTGTCAAATTTAGTGCGACTTCGACAGAATGGGCGAAGCAGAGCCTGCGGAGGGCGAGTAATCGGCGACGCCTACGCCAAGGACTTATCCTTGGCCTCGAAAGCTCGCACAAATGCCGCCGCAACTTCCGGATCCAACTGAGTTCCCGAGACGCGCATCAGCTCTGACAGAGCGAACTCGACGCCAAGGGCCTTTCTGTACGGTCTGTCGGTTACCATGGCGTCGAAGGCATCGGCGACGGCGATAATACGGGCGCCCAGAGGAATCTGGTCTCCCCTGAGGCCGTCCGGATAGCCATGGCCATCGAGCCGCTCATGGTGGCCGCGAATGGCCGGTCTCGTCTCGGCGAGTCCCTCAATGTGTTCCACCATGTGGGCTCCCTTTTCCGGGTGCGTACACATCTCCAGCCACTCCCCTGGATCCAGGGCAACCGGCTTGCGCAGAATGCGCTCATCGACCCCAATCTTCCCCACGTCGTGGAGGACGGCCGCACGTCGCAAAGTCTCTCTTTCTTGTTTGCCCAGCGCCAGATCCTCGGCAGCAAGAACGGCATAGTGGGTCACTCGCTCGGAATGGCCTCTGGTATACGGGTCCTTCGCATCGACCGCGGCTGCCAGAGCCTGAATGGTGTCTCCGCGCGCCCCAGTACCCTCTGCTTGGATGACTCGACAGAGACGGACAGTATCGATGGCGGTTGTCCCGTCAGAAGCAATGTTGGCCAGCAACTCTGGGTCGGACTCGTCAAAGCCGCTTCGGTCCAGCCTGTTTATGACCTCGCCGACACCAATCAGCTTGCCCCGCGCTAGCACAGGCCCCCCCTTAATCGCCAAACGCCCGATCTCCATAATGCTGTCGAGAAGCTCCCTCATGTCTAGAGGAGTTCGTCACCCTCTTACTGGCCAAGCAAAACCTGCAATATCCCCGGCCGCCATCGCCCGTTGGACTGCGACCTCCTGCACGCTGGCACCTTCGAAATCAATGCCCAAGCACGCTTCGCACTGCTAAGCCTATTCTGTTCCAAGCATAATATACCACATCTCGCTGCGCTTGGGAAACCAAACCATGCGGGATGGCAGCCATTTCAGACGTCCTTTCTTTGGAGAGATCTCTGAGCCGTGCTATACTGTCATTGGAGCGAAAGAAAGTCCTGAGCCTGGTTGGCATGGTTCTTGCAAAACCGTTTTGCAGAAAGGACGATCCCGACGGATCAAGAGTTGTTTGGAAATGACAACCACCGTTGGTGGGACAAACAGAATACGCCTGACGTACTTGAAAGACGGACATCGACTGCCGGGAACCGGGTTCGAAGGGATCGAGCGAAGACACAAGGCCGGTTCACCAGCAGAGGGTCAGTTGAGCAAGACGCCCTTTTACGATGTGGCTCTCCAACGTTGATCTCGTAGTCTGAAACGGGGGACGGGCGGAATTTCAGATAGCAGATCTAGCGGTACGATGCCAGCCAGAGCGGCTGGTTTTTTGCTACCAAAAAAGGGAGCCGACAAACTGTCAACGGTGCCTGGATGTTGCCTAACGTCGTTCCGAGGCCAGGCCTTTGGGGGAGAAGGGCTTAGCCCCGCCGGCGATGGGTAAACACAAACAAGGAGGCGAGTCGGTATGGATTTGGTGAAACGGCTTGAAGAATATCGGAGCGAGCAACAGAAACTGAACTGGGAAGGGACTTTCAAAGAATACTTCGACATGGTGTTGAGTAACCCCACCCCGGCTCAGCTTTCCCACGCCCGCATTTACGAAATGATCATGGCGGGTGGAGTAGGCATAGTCGGAGATGGCGACCGGCGGTATAAGTTCTTCGAGCACGAGCTCTTCGGGCTCGACAAGACGCTTCAGCAATTGGTCGACTATTTCCACTCCGCGGCCAAGAGGTTGGAAGTTCGAAAGAGAATTCTCCTTCTCATGGGTCCGGTAGGGGGAGGCAAATCTACCATCGTATCTCTCTTGAAGAGGGGCCTGGAGCAGCACACTGGAACAGATCAGGGAGCAGCCTACGCCATAAAGGGCTGCCCGATGCACGAGGAACCTCTCCATCTGATTCCTGACAGTTTGAGAGCCGAGATCGAAAGGAACCACGGCATGTACATCGAAGGGGACCTGTGCCCCGCTTGCCGCCTGATGCTGCAAGAGAAGTACGACGGCAGAGCAGAGGATGTGGTGGTCGAAAGGATCGGCTTCTCGGAGAAGAATCGAGTAGGCATTGGCACCTTCAGTCCCAGCGACCCCAAATCGCAGGATATTACCGAGCTAACGGGGAGCATTGACCTCTCGACTATCGGCGAATACGGCGTCGAGTCAGATCCACGGGCCTACCGCTTCGACGGAGAGCTCAACATCGCCAATCGCGGCCTGATGGAGTTCATCGAGATGCTCAAGTCCGACGAGAAGTTTCTCTACGGACTGCTGACGCTATCTCAGGAGCAGAACATCAAGACCGGGCGCTTCTCGATGATCTACGCCGACGAAGTCATAGTCTCTCACACCAATGAGAACGAATACCTAAACTTCATCGCCAACAAGAGGGCAGAGGCGCTGCAAGACCGCATCATTCTGATCAAGGTGCCGTACAACCTACGAGTTAGCGACGAGGTGAAGATCTACGAGAAGCTCATCAAGCAGAGCGCGTTGAAGAACGTCCACATCGCACCCCATACCCTGCACATTGCCAGCACCTTCGCCGTTCTTTCCCGACTGGAGCCATCGAAGAAAGCGGGAATGAGCCTGATGAAGAAGCTGAAGCTGTATGATGGAGAGGACGTTGAGGACTTCAAGCTAACCGACGTGAAGGAGCTTCAGGAAGAGGCTCAAAGAGAGGGTATGGAGGGGATTTCGCCTCGCTACGTCATCAATCGACTGTCCAACGCCCTGGTTCGGGATAACGTTTCCTGCATAAATCCCATCGACGCTCTCCGGGCCCTACGGGATGGACTCGATCAGCATACAAGCATAAACAAAGAGGAAAAGGAGAAACTCCTCAATCTGATTTCCGAGGCAAGAAAAGAATACGATGAGATGGCGAAGGGGGAGGTCCAGAAAGCCTTCGTCTACTCTTTCGAAGAATCGGCCAAAACCCTCCTCAACAACTATCTTGACAACGTGGAAGCCTATTGCAACCGGCAGAAGCTACGCGACCCGATAACCGAGGAGGAGCTCGAGCCCGACGAGAAGCTGATGCGCTCCATCGAGGAGCAAATCGGCGTGACGGAGAACGCCAAGCGGGCATTTCGCGAAGAGATCCTTATCCGGATCTCATCCCTCGCTCGCAAGGGCCAGGCCTTTGAGTACACGTCCCACGAGCGGCTGAAAGAAGCTATCCAAAAGAAGCTCTTCACCGACCTGAAGGACGTGGTCAAGATAACGACGTCGACGAAGACGCCTGACGCAGAACAGCTCAAACGCATTAATGAGGTTGTCGATCGCTTGGTCGCAGAGCAGGATTACTGTCCGATCTGCGCCAATGAACTGCTCAAGTATGTTGGTACTTTGCTAAACCGGTAACGGAATACGGCGGCGACATTTGCGGTCGGAGTGCTGCCGCCGGACAAACTCCTTAGGGGAAGGAGGTTGGTGAAGTGGCTGTTCCAATATCGCTGTCTAAGCATGACTGGTCGTTGCACAGAAAAGGTCCGGCCGATCAGGCAAGGCATAATGAAAAGGTAAGGGAAGCCATTAAAGGCAACCTTGGAGATATAATAAGCGAGGAAGCAATCATCACTGCCGATGGGGAGAAGATCGTCAGGGTCCCCATCCGGTCTCTGGAATTGCCCCGCTTTCGGTTTGACGACGGAAAGAACTCCCACGTCGGCCAGGGAAATGGCGAATCCGGCGTAGGTGACCCAGTCGACGGGCAGGGGGAAGCCGGCCCTGGCCAGGGCAAAGGCGCCGGAAACGAGCCCGGCGTAGACTACTACGAGGCAGAAATAACCATCGACGAGTTGGCCACTCTCATCTTCGAAGATCTGGGCTTGCCGAACCTCCAGCAGAAACAGAACGAGGAAATCGACACCGAGACGTCGAAGTTCCAGGACATTGAGAGAAAGGGCATACTATCGAACCTCGACAAGCGGCGAACGATAATGGAGAGCATCAAGCGGAACGCCATTGCCGGGCAGCAGCCCAGATTCATCGGCGTGAAGCCCGACGACCTGCGGTTCCGCAGTTGGCGGCAAGAAATCCGGCGAGAAACCAACGCCGTGGTCATCGCCATGCGAGACGTATCGGGAAGTATGGGCGAATTCGAGAAGTACATCAGCCGTAGCTTCTACTTCTGGATGGTGAGGTTCCTGCGCCAGAAATACAACAACGTAAGGATCGTGTTCATCACTCACCACACCGAGGCCAAGGAGGTCGACGAACAGACCTTCTTCACCCTAGGCGAGAGCGGTGGCACAAAAGTGTCCTCTGCCTACAAACTGGCCTTGGAGATCATCAAGGAGCGGTTCAATCCCGAGCGGTGGAACATCTATCCCTTCCACTTCTCGGATGGAGACAACTGGGGGGATTCCGACAACAGGCTGTGCATCGACCTAGTGAAGCAGATGCTGGGCATGAGCAACATCTTCGGATACGGCGAGATTCAGCAGGTGCCTCACGGTTATAGCACTCTCATGTCGGCGTTTTCCAACATCGAGGATGAGAAGTTCACCGCCATCACCATCAGGGATAAGAAAGACGTCTATCCTGCCCTCCAGAAGTTCTTTGACGGCAAGCCAGAGGGGGCGACTGAGAGATGAGCGATAACTTCGATGAACTTCTATCGGCCATGGATGACATCTGGGGCATAGCGAAGAAGTTCGGCCTCGACCCGTTTCCAACCCACTTCGAGGTGGTTCCAGCATCCATCATGTACGAGTTCGGCGCCTACGGATTGCCAGGCAGATTCTCGCACTGGACCCATGGCAAGTCGTACCAGCAGATGAAGACGATGTACGACTATGGCCTCAGCAAGATCTACGAGCTGGTGATAAACGCCAATCCCTGCTATGGGTTTCTCATGGACACCAACTCGATAATGCAGAACAAGCTGGTCGTCGCCCACGTCCTGGCGCACTGCGATTTCTTCAAGAACAACGTCTATTTCTCTCATACATCTCGCCAGATGATCGACGGCGCCAGCATCAACGCCGAACGAATTCGCAAGTACGAGTTCGAGCACGGCACGCTCGAAGTGGAGAAATTCCTCGATGCCGTGCTGTCGATTCAGGAGCACATCGACCCGAACATCCGGTCTCGCAAGAGGGAATCGGTCGAGCTGGGGCACAAGCTGCAGGTGAAGAGGGCCGGGCCTTTCGATGACCTGTGGAGCCTGGAAAAGTCAGAGGAAGTGGAGGGGCCGAAGAACAAGCTGAAGCGCTTCCCCGAGGAGCCCGAAAAGGACCTACTCTTGTTCATCGCCGAGCACTCGGTCGACCTCGAGGAGTGGCAGAGAGACATTATCCAGATCGTCCGTTCAGAAATGCTCTACTTCCTTCCCCAGATGCAAACCAAAATAATGAACGAGGGCTGGGCCAGCTTTTGGCACGCCCGGATAATGCGGGAGCTGAACCTAACTGACGACGAATACGCCGAGTTCGCCACGCTCCATTCCAGCGTCCTTGCCCCTTCCCGCCACCAGATCAATCCTTACTACATCGGCATGAAGATGTTCGAGGACATCGAAAAGCGGTGGGACGAGCCAACCGACGAGGAACGGGAGCGTCTCGGGCGAAAAAGCGGCGAGGGGCGGACCAAGATCTTCGAAGTCAGAGAACTGGAAAACGACGTGTCCTTCCTGCGGACCTATCTTACCAAGCAGTTGGTGGAGGACTTGGACCTTTACATCTACAAGCTCGAGGGCGATAAGCTGGTGGTTGTCGAAAAAGACTGGCAAAAGATCCGCGACATGATAACCAACAGCATGACCAACTTCGGCAATCCCTACATCGTGGTGGAAGACGCCGATTACCGGCGCAACCGGGAGCTCTACCTCAAGCACTCCTACGAAGGACAGGAATTGGACGTGAACTACGCCGAGAAGACCATGCGCTATGTCTATAACCTGTGGGGAAGGGCTGTGCACATCGAAACGGAAGTGGACGGCAAGAAGGTCGTCCTGACCTATGACGGCGAGAAAAGCACGAAGCGATTGATCTAATCCGGGCCTGGCCCCGGATCGGCCAGGGTTTCACCGAATCCCAAACCAGACCAGAGGCGACCCTCAGTCTTTCCAACGGAAGAACTGGGGGTCGCCTTATCCCCCGGCCCTCGCCACCTTGCTTGACAAGCGGCAAAGTGTAAAGATATACTGAGGCATGTAACAGTCTCTTTCGTGTCATGGCACGGTGAAAAAGGAGTGGTACCACTATGTCTGGTCATTCTAAATGGGCGCAGATAAAGCGCCAAAAAGGGGCAAACGATGCCAAGCGAGGCCAGATATTCACCAAGTTTGGCCGAGAGATAATGGTCGCCGCTCGACAGGGCGGCCCCGATCCTGAGTCGAACTTCCGGCTCCGGCTTGCTATTCAGCGGGCGCGGGAGCAGAACATGCCCATGGAGAACATCGATCGGGCGATCAAGCGAGCTACAGGCGGAGCGGAGGCCTCAACGCTGGAAGAGACCACCTACGAAGGCTACGGTCCGAGCGGCGTCGCCGTTTACGTGGAGGCTCTGACCGATAACCGAAACCGAACGGTAGCCGACGTTCGCAACGTGTTCACTCGCGGCGGCGGTAGTCTGGGTGAGGCTGGTTGTGTCGCCTGGTTGTTTGATGCCCTAGGCATCATTACAGTGGAGCCGGGAGGCGCTGATCAAGACGAGCTGGCGCTCACGGCCATCGACGCCGGCGCCGACGACGTGAAGGTCGAGGACGGCTACATCGAGATATATGCCCAGCCTCAGGACCTGGAAGCTGTGAGGAAGACTATGGAGGGCAGCGGCGTCAAGGTTACCGCCGCCGAGCTGTCGATGGTGCCCAAGACGATGGTGCCGCTCGAGGAGAAGGAATCGCTGCAGACTCTTCGCCTCATGGACAAGCTAGAAGAGCTGGACGACGTTCAGCGCGTGTATACGAACGCCGACATCCCCGACGAGGTGTTGAAGAAGTACGAGGGATGAGATGGTCACGCTTGGCATCGACCCCGGGACAGCCGCGATGGGATATGGCCTGGTAAGGCAAGCACCCGCGGGTCTGTCTCTCATAGATTACGGAGTTATCACAACACCTGCAAGCCTGCCGCTGCCGCGGCGATTGCAGGTGTTGTATCAGGGACTAATGGAGATCATTGCCAGGCATGAACCTTCCCACGCAGCGGTGGAGCAGCTCTTTTTCGCCAAGAACGCGAGAACCGCCCTTGTCGTCGGGCAGGCCAGAGGTGTGGCTCTCCTTGCCGCCGCTAACAGTGGTGTGCCGGTCAGCGAGTATACCCCACTTCAGGTCAAGCAGGCCATAGCCGACTATGGCCGGGGATCGAAGTATCAGGTCCAGATTATGGTTAGAATGCTCCTAAACCTTGACACCGTGCCACAGCCAGACGACGCTGCCGACGCCCTCGCCGTGGCGATCTGCCACATCAATACCATGAGGTTTACCACTCTGATCGGAGGAGCGCGATGATCGCTGGCCTGCAGGGTACCATCGAATCGCGAGGCGCCGATTGGGTAGTGATCAAGGTCGGGGGGATAAGCTTCAAGGTCTTTGTTCCTACCTCAGCGCTGTCGTCGCTAGGTCCTATTGGTGGCGAGGCCAGACTCCACACCCACCTCCATGTCCGTGAAGACGTTCTCTCCCTCTACGGCTTTGTGGCGCCGGACTACCTTTCCTGCTTCGAGATGCTCTTGGGAGTCGGCGGCGTGGGTCCGAAGGTGGCCCTGACCATTCTATCTTCCTTTGCGCCCGACCGCTTGCTATATGCCCTTGCTTCCCAGAACGCCGATCTGCTGACTCAGATTCCTGGGGTGGGGAAAAAAATGGCGGCTAGGCTGATCCTCGAACTGCGGGGAAAGGTCGAGCCGGGCCAGGGGGCGGTGTCGCAGCCGCAGGTTTCTCCTGACCAGGCCCAGGTCCTCGCCGCCCTCGGCGCTCTCGGCTACACCACCGCCGAGGCCGCGGCAGCGGTAGCCTCTTTGCCCGATTCTCCGGACGTGACTCCCGAAGACAAGATTCGCCAGGCGCTCGCCTATTTCGCCAACCAGTGAATCAGAGGAAGTCGTCCGAATTCGGAGACCGAGATTCGACGGCGGACCCTCGTTGAAGCCGTAGCGCTTAGAAGACCTATCCGCTGGCTGGCAGAGGAGCGGGCGTCCCTCATGGCTCTCCATGGTCGTGGCTGCTGCCGAACTCGTCGCCCTAACGCTGCGTGTGGTGTGCTTATCGAATGCTGCCTGCTGGGATGAGTCAAGGTCTTGCGACTCACTAGAAATGCAGCCGAAAACTGGCAATATGCAGAGACCCGCGAATTCTGTCCCCACTAGGAGGTCTGAATTGTTTGCCAGACCTGCTGTTGCCCCCCACATAGTGCCAAAAAGCGGATGCGATTCTCCACCGCTTTTTCAA
>JACPQF010000118.1 GCA_016190625.1 Chloroflexota bacterium
ATGCAGAGACCCGCGAATTCTGTCCCCACTAGGAGGTCTGAATTGTTTGCCAGACCTGCTGTTGCCCCCCACATAGTGCCAAAAAGCGGATGCGATTCTCCACCGCTTTTTCAAAAGGGGCTTTTCGGCTGCGCTTCTAGGAGTGACGACGGCGACCGCCCGGCAGGAAACCGCGGGCTCCCGCCTTTGATGCGTCAGAGCAAATCCTTGCCCCACGTACCCAGTTCTCGATCGATGAACTCCTCGAGGGCGACCACGTCCGCCTGGCTTGGCCGAGCCAGCTTCCATGACTTGGCTACCTCTGCCGCAAAGCTAGCAGGCGCATCGACCGCCCAATCCTTGAACTCGGAAGTCGACTCGCGCTCAAACCGGTAGAGGCCCGCGAGAATACCCCTGCATAACTGCATTGCCTCCGCAGACATGCCCAGTTTCTGGTACTTTCGGAGTTCGTCGAGGTAAGGCTCCAGCACATCTTCGACCATCTCGAAGGCGGCATCGGTGGGATCGACGTAGCCGTGGCGCTTTGGCCCGGCTTGGTCCCAGACTTCCTCGGCCTCGAGAGCGTCCAGCTCGGCGTGCAGGGCATCGGCCACCTCCTCCCAATCGACATCGCTCAGGCGGTCTCCCGCCATCTTGGCGATCCGGCACGCGATCTGTTCGTCCCCAGCCGCCAAAGCTCGCAAAACCGATAGGGCGTCGGCGTGTGAAAGCTGGTCTATGATGCGCAACGCCGCGTCGTCAGGTGGCATGCACGTCCTCCCGCAATTTCCGTTCTCGCTCCTGCACCATCATCGCACATTGCAGGCGAATCGGCAATTGGCAGGCGAGAGCTCTTCACCGAAGTTGCAGCGTGAGATAGTTGTCGTACAATGGCAGTAGGTACGCAGGGTTGATTCCAGGCGGGTAGAGAGGGACAGCACCAGCGCGAACTAGCTGCCTAGCATGAGCATCTCGCCGTGAACGAAGTTCAGGATGTTGAGCAACCCGAAGGTCTCCGTGATGCCCAGGGCGACGAAGGCGTACATGCTGCCCATCAGCAGCCCGTTGAGCACCTGCTACAGGATCTGCTCTAGCATGCTACTCCTTGCTCACACGCGGCACCTTGTAGGGGTGCAGCTTGGTTAGCTCGGCCAGAAGGGCGAACTCGAGGCTGACCTCGACCCCTAGCTTGCTCTGCACTTCGAGGCAGAGGCGTCGGCGCAGATCCTCGAGGTCATGCACCCGCGCCGGTTCGTAGCCGACGCGCAGGCGCAGCGTAGACATCTCCGGCTGGGGCCGGATCACCTGGAAGACGCCCTCCCGCAGGTCGGCCATCTCCTCGACGCAGGCTTTGACCTGCGAGACGAAGAGGCTCTTGCCGCTCACCCGCAGCAGCTCCGCCTCGCGGCCCAGGAACTTCAGGCGGATGCTGTTGCGCCCGTAGGGGCAGATCGGCTCGGGATCGGCGACGACGAGGTCGTCGGTAGCGTAGCGCAGGCAGGGCATCGCCTCCATGGCGAAGTTGGTCACCGTGTGCTCGCCCACCTCGCCGGGCGCCACCGGCTTGCCGGTCGCCGGATCGGTGACCTCGGAGAGGTAGAGGTCCTGGCCGTGCATGTGGACGAAGCCGCGCTTCTCGCCGCACTCCGACCAGAGTGTGCCGAGCTCGGGGATCGAGCCGCCGGTGTCGAAGACCCTCGTGCCGATCTCCTCCTCGAGACGGCGGCGGAAGCCGGGCGTGATCACCTCGCCCGCGATGCCGATGCACTTGGTCTTGGCGAAGAGGTCGCGCAGGGTAAGCCCGAATTGCTTGGCTACCGAGCGGAGATCCTCGATGAAGGGCGCGACTAGGAAGTAGCAGCGGTCGACGTTGAAGTGGCGCAGGTAGTGCACTACCTGCGTTGTCGCGAAAGAATCGGTGCCGACGATTAGGGCATTCGCGCCGAACTCGACAACGCTCTGGGCGTGGGGCCGAGCGTAGGAGTGGAAGGAGGCGTACTGCACGAGCAGGGTCTCGCCCGGGCGCGCACCCTCCTCGTCGTCGCCAAGGGCCCAGTAAGCCCGTGCCCACGTCTCGATCCAGACGTCAAGGTCGCGCTTCGTGAAGGGCACGAAGGTCGGCACGCCCGTCGTGCCGGAGGACTGGGCGACGTAGAGCCCCTGGGGTGGCGCGCAGAGCAGGCCGCCGAAGGGGTCGCCGGTCTCCTCACGATACCGGCGCACCATCTCCTTGTCGATGCAGGGCACCTTTCGCTGGAAGTCCTCCAGCGACTTGACGTCGCCCGGCTCGAGGCCGACGGCGTCCCACACCTTGCGGTGCAGGCCTGAGTTGCGATAGACATAGTCCAGCTTGCTCAGAATACGGCGCTCTTGGACCGTTCGCAACTCGTCCACCGACATTGTCTCGGCGCGCTCGTTCCAGTACTTCCGCCAGGCTGCCATCACTTCACCTCTCTGTCCTTGCTGGTTAGGCGCGCACGGTCTCGGGTCTATGTGAGCCGAGCTTGTCGATGAAGGCCACGATGTCGTCCAGCTTCGCGCCGGGGTGGAAGACCTCGACGACCCCCGCCTCCTTCAGCTTCTTGATGTCCGGGCCGGGGATCACGCCCCCGACGAGCACCGGCACGTCGCCGATGCCGCGCTCGCGCAACCTCGCCATCAGCTTGGGCACGAGCACGTGGTCGTAGGCGAGCGAGCTGATGCCGATCACGTCGGCGTCCTCCTGAATCGCCGCCTCGACCACGGACTCGGGCGTCTGCCAGGGGCCGGTGTAGATCACCTCCACGCCGGCATCGCGCAAGGCCCGCGCGACGACCAGCACGCCCGTGTCGTGGCCGTCGAGGCCAATCTTGGTCAGTAGTACACGAATCGATGCCAAGTCCAAGCCTCCTTGAGAAGTTGTCGGTAGTCAGTTGTCGGTCCTAACCCGCTCCCCTCTACTGATAACTGACAACTGATTGCTGATAGCTCGTTATGCCACCCCGATCAGCGGCCGGCCGACGCCCAGCCGCTCACGGAAGGCGCGGATGATCTCCCCGTGCGTCAGGTCCGCCTCCACGGCGCCCAGCACGGCCTCGAAGGTGTTCGCCTTCGGGTCGTCGAGCGCCCGCTGCAGCCCATCGAGCGCCGCCCGCGCCCGCGCCGCGTCCCGCTCGCGACGCACCGCCTTCGTGCGCTCGATCTGTCGCTCCACCAGCGCCAGATCCGGCGGCTCGCTGGTGTAGCGCCCATCGAGGTCCTCCGGAATCTGGTGGGCGTTGAGCCCGACGACGACCTTCTCGCCGCGATCGATCGCCCGCTGGTAGCTCAGCGCGGAGTTCAGGATCTCGGTCTGGGGGAAGCCCCGCTTGGTGGCCTCGAGCATGCCGCCCATTCTGTCGATCTTGTCGATGTACTCCCAGGCCCGCCGCTCCATCTCGTCGGTCAGCGCCTCCACGTAGTACGAGCCACCCAGCGGATCTATGACGTCGGCGACGCCCGTCTCCTCCGCGATCACCGCCTGGCTCATGAGCGCGACGCGCGCCGCCTCCTCGCCCGGCGGCCCGAAGAGTTCGTCCCAGGCGTCGGTGTGCAGCGACTGGCACCCGCCGAGCACGGCGGCCAGCGCCTGCATGGCCACTCTGGTGACGTTATTCATTGCCTGCTCGCGCGTCAGCTCGCGCCCCGAGGTCTGGGCGTGGAACTTCAACCGCCAGGAGCGCGGATCCTTCGCCCCGAAGCGCTCCTTGAGCGCCTTCGCCCAGATGCGGCGGGCGGCGCGGAACTTGGCCACCTCCTCGAAGATGCTTTGCGTGACGTCGAAGAAGAAGGTGAAGCGTGGCGCAAAGGAGTCGACCGGCAGGCCGGCCTTAACGCACAAATCGACGTAGTAGAGGCCCGAGGCGAGCGTAAAGGCGAGCTCCTGCAGGGGCGTCGCGCCGGACTGCTGCATGTGCTGGCCGATGATGCTCAACGGGTTCCAGTGCGGCATGCGCTCTATGCAGTATTTGGTGTGGTCGACGAACAGGCGCGGGTAGCTCTCCAGCGCGAAGCGGTGCTGCATGTGGCAAGAGACGTAGTGGGAGATGAAGTCCGCCTGGTTCGTCGTACCCTTTAGGCAATCGGCAGGCACCCCGCGCCGTTTGGTCATGGTGAAGTACATCGCTTCAGCAGTGAAAGGAGCGCAATCGTTCATGGCGACGCTCAGCCGATCTATGGGCAGGCTGTCGTAGCAGATTTCCATGTCCTTGAGCGTGGAGAGCGGCGTGCCGCAGGTCCCAACAAGCTCCTTCTCCACCTCATCCACGTCGAGGCCAAGGAGGAACACATTGCAGACCACCATGGCTACCGCCGTTTGGCCGGCGTCGATCATGCGCTTTTGTCTGGCATTCCAAGTTTCAGGAGCATCAACCCCGATGAGCATGCGCCGGCTCCACTGCCGCCGACGATACATGCCGGGATAGACACCGCGGGTGTAGGGATACTGGCCGGGGAAGCCCAAGGCCCCGTCGTGGTCAGACGCGACGTCGGCGGGAGTGTAAAGGGGCTTGAGGGGGATGCCGGAGAGGTTCTTGCGCTCGCCGCGGCAGTCCGTCGCCTCCATCGCACAGCGATACTGTTCCTCCCACTCCTTCGCGCGGTCATCCGAAGCAGCACCCATGGACAAATCCTCCTAATGTCACTGCCGCTAGGGCAGGAATTTCTGGGCCGTGGGAACGACATATGGCCGCGGTGCGTTGAACAAGCGCCACAACCTTAAGGGTTTCGTTAGGGGCTTCGCGTACCCGGCCAGCAGACGCTTCGCTGGGTACTGATTCCCGGCGCCCCACCGAGGCAGTCGGCTTCGCGGCGCGCTTAGCTAGAGTCAAACCGGCACCATAGTAAGCATGCCGCGGATGGAAAGACAGGAGCAACGGGGCCACCATGTGGCCCAAACGAACCCAAGCCGCCGTTTCTGCGGCCCGACCTCGTTCTGACGGCTACAAGACTTAATTCCCGCGGCTGGCCGGGGATGGATGTTGAAGTGTACCAGGCGGGTGAGGCGCATTCGGAGGGAAGGTGGCGGAGGCAAGGCGGCAGCAGCGGTTCCACAACACCACCGAACAAACATACATGCAGACTACCCGAGGGCATCACCACTGGTTGATTCACGGATTTGGGGGAGAGAAAAAGGGGAGAGGAAAAGTATTGACAACCTCGCCTGCGTGTGGTATCTATTTGGAGGTAGCTCACCGCGTTGTATACAGGACAGAGTGAGGATTGATCGGAGGCCGATGTGGCGGCAGCTTCCCAGGCGGCTTCTCCCGTTGGCGACGGGAGTAAATGGAACTGATCGCGCCAAGCCCACCGCAGCCAATCCCGGTCAGCTACGGTCATCTGCACCCGCATCGTCGCTGATACCGTTAGGTAACCTGGATGTGACTGCGATGCGAGCAGGGTGAGTCGATATGTAAGTTGCGCGAGGACATGTCGATAATCGAGGCACAGAATGAACTGCGGCGGATACGTGTTTTTGTGGTAGATGATCACGTGGTCGCGCGCGCAGGAGTCCGAAGTTTGCTGTCAGCGTATCCGGACATGGAACTGGTTGGAGAAGCGGACGGCGGCTCGGCCTGCCTGCATATGCTCGCTACCCTGAAACCGGATGTCGTTCTCCTAGACAGCCGTTTGGCCGGGGCAAACGGCTTTTGTCTGGTCCGTCAAATACGGCAGATCCGTTGCGAGTGCAAAGTGATCCTCCTCAACGCCGATTGCGATGATGCCTTCCTGATACAGGCGGCGCAGGCTTCCGTGCGTGGTTATTTGCTCAAGACGGCCTCGTCCCAGTCCCTCGCTGAGGCGATCCGTGGTGTCAGTACTGGCGGGTGGCGGCTGAGCCCGGAGTTGGCCGATGCGGCTTTTTCTGGGCTTCATGCTCTCTGGCAACGAGCCCGGGCGAGCGGCGCGTCACCGTTGTCGGAGCAGGAACACCGGATGCTCGAGCTCATCGCTAAAGGCACCAGAACGGGGGATATCGCCGAAGCGCTCTACGTGAGTGAGCGTACTGTCAAGCGAAGGACACAGCAGATCCTTGAGAAGCTGCAGGCGACTAGCCGTGCCCAGGCAGTGGCCGAGGCCTTCAAGCGTGGCTTGATATAAGAGTGTGTGAGGAGTACGCCAACATCAAGGCTGATGGCGTCCGAGGCTGAGCGTATCGGGCTTGTCAACGAGATCGTGCCCGCCGCCAAGCTGGTGGCTGCGGCCGAGGCGCTGGCGGCGAAGCTCGTTGACAAGCGGATGATCAGGTGGTACCCCCCCTTTTGCCTGCCGCTGGGGTAGGGGGTGGCAGGTGCGCCTTATATGGCGGCGCCCGGCTGGCGGCCGGGCCGGAGATCAACGAGACGAAGGAGACGGAGATGTTAGCGGATCGGCAATACTGGGCTCCCGAGCTCGAGGCGATGACCATGCCCCAGCTTCGCGCCAACCATCTCGGGAGACTGAAGCCACTACTAGAGTGGGCCTACAACAACTCGCCCTACTACCGCGAGAGCTTCGATGCCGCGGGCATCCGTCCCGCCGACGTCGACAGCCTCGAGACTTTCAGCGCGCGGGTGCCCTTCATCACTAAAGAGGGTATCATCGAAGCGGAGCAGGCGAAGCCAACCTACGGCGGCTTTCTCGCCGTGCCGACGGCCGACCTCGCCCGCATTTACGTCGCCCCCGGCCCAATTTACATGCCCTTCACCGCCGAAGACTTCGACGGCATAGCCGAGACCTGCGCCGTCGGGATGTGGGCGGCCGGCGTTCGCCCGTCCGATATAGCCGACGTCACCACGAACTACCATTGGGTGATAGCGGGCACTCAGCTCGACGCCTCCTATCGCAAGGTCGGCTGCGCCGTGGTCCCCGGCGGCATCGGCAATACCAAGATGCACGTCGAGGCGATGCGCGACCTCGGCGTGACCACCACGTTCGCCTTTTCCACCTTCTTCGTCCAGCTCGCCGAGACGGCCAAGGAGATGGGCCTCGATTTGCGCCGCGACCTGAAGCTGCGGGTGGCGCTGATCGGCGGCGAGATGAAGCCGAAGGAGGCGATCGCCGAGCTCGAGGCGCAGTACGACATGAAGGTGCGCGAGATATACGGCACCGCCGACCTCGCCGTGGTCGGCTTCGAGTGCGATGCCCGGGCGGGCATGCACCTAGGCCCCCATCACATCGTCGAGATCCTCGACCCGGTGACGCACCAGCCGGTGCCCGAGGGCGACGGCGGCGAGATCGTCGTCACCGCCCTGTTCCGCAAGGCGATGCCGATCATACGCTACCGGACGGGCGACGTCGTCGGCTACGTCAGCTACGACTCCTGCTCCTGCGGCCGGCACACGCCGCGCCTCGGCCCGATCGTCGGCCGCGTCGGCGACATCCCGCGGGTCAAGGGCATGTTCATCGTGCCGAAGCAGATCCAGAACGCGCTCTACCCGTTCAAGGGGCTCAGGCGCTTCCAGATGGTGATCGACCGGCCGCAGCTAGGTGACGTGCTGACGGTGCGCATCGAGGCGGAGCCGGGCGTCGACCGGGCGGGCAGCAAGGCGGCGGTGCAGAAGGCACTGCGCGAGGCGATTCGCATCGGCGCCGAGATCGACTTCGTCGATGCAGGCATGCTGCCCGAGGGCACGCCGCTCGTAATTGATCTTCGGAGGGCTTGATCGACTATGGACAACAGTTTTCGGAGAGGTGAAATCGTAATGAATTCTGGCGCAGCAGTTGAGAGGAAAATACGGACTCTTTGCGGCATGTGCTATAACGCTTGCGGGATTGTGTGCACGGTGCGTGATGGCAAGATTGTGAACATTGAAGGCGACAACCAGCCGGGAATTTCCAATATGGGCCGGATTTGCAGCAAGGCGCCAACCGCAATGCTGAAAGTCGGCGATCCGCATAGACTTACGTCTCCAATGAAGAGAACAAATCCCCAAAAAGGGCTAGGTGTCGACCCGGGATGGGCCAAAATCAGTTGGGACGAAGCTTTCGACATAATTACAAGTAAACTGAAAGAGGTCAGAGAAGACAATCCGGCGAGGCTCCTCCACAGTGAGATGAATACCCACACGTCGTTGTATGCTATATTCGATGCGGCCTTCGGGACGGAAAGCAGTTATATGGCAGGTCCTGGTTATCCCGGGGTATGGTGTGGCGGAGCTTCGCACGTCATCAGCTCCCTGTATCACTGGTCCCTGAACGACCATGTAGACATCCAGCATTGCAACTATCTCATTGCCTGGGGAACCGGCATTGGCACCGAGTCCTTTCAAAGCCTTACGTGGTACGCGAGGGAGATAGCTAACGCCAGAGTCGAGAGAGGGATGAAGCTAGTGGTCGTGAATCCCAGACTCAGCAACCTGGCGGCAAAGGCCGACGAATGGGTGCCCATCAGGCCGGGCACCGATGGGGCCCTCGTTCACGGCATGCTTCACGTGCTCTTACACGAGCTCAATACCTATGACAGAAGATTTCTACAAAAGTATACTAACGCTCCCTATCTCATAGGGCCTGATGGAAACTATGTCCGGGACAAGGAGAGCGGGAAGCCTCTTATTTGGGATTCTAAGGAGCCCAAGCCCTATGATGATCCAAGCATTCGAGACGAGGCGCTGGAAGGGGAGTACGAGGCAAATGGCGTCGAATGTTCGCCAGCCTTCCAGTTGTTCAAGGATATCGAGAAGGAATACACCCCGGAGTGGGCTGCGAAGATCACGACGATTCCCGCGGCCACCATACGAAGACTGACAAAGGAGTACGCCGAGGCCGCAAGAATAGGGAGCACGATTACTCTCGAAGGAAAAGAGTGGGATTACAGGCCTGTGGGGAATGTTCCCTACAGTGGGTTCAACAACTCCGCCCATTCCTCCCTGGACATGATGGCGCTTTCTCTCCTATCGGTAGTGGTAGGGGCTTTCGACTGCGTGGGCAGCACCATGTGCTTTGATTTTCGAAGCGGTGTGGGAGGCAAGCACCGACCCCTGCCGGCTGGCCCGGATGGTCTCTTTGCGTTTGGTACCATGCATCGTTTCGTCAACTTGAAGTACCCCCTTGAGCGACGAGACGGTAAAGAGTACGCGCCAATAGCATTTAGTCCGGGCCCGTCGCAGTACTACCTGTATAGTGACCCCAAAAGGTACGGACTGACCTTTGGCCCCGAGGAAGTTGTCGCGCTCATGGATATGGCCAACCCCTTGATGACAAGCGCAAATCCCAAGATCGTTGGCGACGTGTTCAGCAAGCTAGGGTTCGCCGTCCACATAACCGTTCGAATCGACGAGACCTCTCAATTTGCCGATGTTCTAATCCCCGACGCTACCATGTATGAGAAGGTGGGTTGGGGGATGATCTTCCCAGAAAGACATGAGTTCAGTGGGGACATTATCTATCAGCCAGTTGTGGACCCTCCCCCGGGTGTCATGGCAAATAACGAGTTCTATATAGAGCTAGCAGAAAGGCTGGGCATACTCCGTGGAAAGGGCGGTTTGAATTTCTTTTTCAACCTAATGTACCAGCTTCAGGGAACAGAATATGAGCTCGACCTTGACAAGAGGTATAGCAATGAGGAGATGGCGGATAGGTATCTGAGGCGGCATCAGGGGCACGACCTGGCATGGTTCAGGGAGAACTTGACAAACCATCAGCGTGTACGGGCGGACGAGAGGTATAGACCAAGCCTTTACAATGAACACCGGGTTCCTTTTTACCTTCACTATTTGAAGAAGACAGGTGAAGATCTCGGAAAATTCTTTGAAGGAAATAACATTCCAGCTGATCCTGAGTGGCAGGAGTACACGCTGGCCGATTACTTGCCCCTTCCAGTCTGGAAACCCTCAAAATCCTATCCGTTCGATCCGGAGTATGACCTGTTCGCAATTTCTTTCAAAACCATTTACCTCTACCAGAGCGACACGGCACATAACCCTATTGCTCTGGAAGCAGCCGAGATCGACCCTTACATACTACCAATTTGGATAAACCCGGACACGGCGCTGCGGAAGGGCATCAAGGAAGGAGACACTATTTGGGTTGAATCCAAAGTGGGGAAGGTTAGCGGCAAGGCCAAGCTGACGGCAGGCGTACATCCTGAGGTGCTGGCTATCACAAGCATCGTCGGACAATGGGGACCCAATCCTGTTCCCAAGGGAAAAGGGCCACATTTTAACCGCTTGCTGGATGTGACGTACGAGCATGTTGACGCAGTATCAGGAACTCCCGAACACTTGGCGAGAGTGAAGGTGTACAAGTAAGAGAAGTGGAACGGAAACAGGCATCCATTCTGGAAGGAACAAGAATCATAGATTGTGCGTACTTTGTAGCAGGTACTGGGGCTGGCGCCTTACTCGGCGAACTAGGTGCCGAAGTAATTAAGATTGAAGACCCAGTCCGCGGTGATAGCTACCGTGGAATGACTGTGCAATACGGTGATGCTATGTCCGTAAAGGGTCGTCATATAGGCTTTGAGACCACCAATCTGAACAAAAAAAGTATTACATTAGACCTGAGTAACAACGAGGGCAAGGAAATCCTTTACAAACTAGTGGCTAAGTCTGACGTTTTCCTCACTAATTTCTCACGGCGCATAGTTAACAAATTGGGCCTGGATTATGAAACGTTGAAGACTCATAGCCCCAAGCTTGTTTACGGCAAGACTACCTTGTACGGCCGGCAGGGTCGCCTTAGCGAGCGACGAGGCTTCGATACACTAGCCCAAGCTTACTCGGGAGCTATGTGGGCGATGGGAGACCGCGATTTTGCTGAGCCTGTGGGGAAACTCCGCCGCGCATATATAGGGAAGCCCCGGAGTACGGACAACACACTGAAGAGGTTATGAACGAGCTGCTGGGCTACAGTTGGGACGAAATCAGCAGGCTAAAGGACGATAGGATTATCTAGTTTGACGAGGTTAGTTCTACAGCGGCCTTGACGGGCGAAAGAGTTTGTCTCGCAGCTCCGTAAGCGAGGCAACTTACCATTAGCATTGTTGACGACAAACAAAATGGAGGTGAGCGTATGATCGGTGGTTACATGGGCAAACTGCTGCGGGTTGACCTTAGTGGTGGCAGGATAATTGAACAGCCATTGCCTCCCGAAAGTGTGCTGAGGCAATATATCGGTGGCTGGGGCCTTGGGCTCAAGCTTCTCTCCGACGAGCTGCCCTTGGGCATCAGTCCCACGGATCCAAGAAATCCCCTGATCTTCATGAACGGCCCTCTTGTCGGAACAGGCAGCATGATGTCTAATAATGCGAGCATAGCGACCCTAAATGCCTGCACCGGCTATACTGCCGGTCGGGCCCACTCGCATGGCTTCTGGGGTCCCAATCTGAAGTTCGCCGGCTACGATGGACTCATCGTTGAGGGGGCATCCGACACCCCCGTATACCTGTGGATTCAGGATGGCAAAGCCGAGATAAGGGACGCCAGGCCGTTTTGGGGGCAAGATACGCACGATACTGAGGACCTCATTCGTCACGCGGTTGGAGAGTCTCGCGCCAGCGTGGCAGCCATCGGCCCCGCAGGGGAGAGCCTTTGTTCGATGGCCCTTATCGAGAATGACAAGAATCACTCCTTTTCCTACAGTGGGGTTGGCGCCATCATGGGGTCGAAGAAGCTAAAGGCCATTGCCGTACATGGGACCGCCAAGCCACGAGTAGCCGACGAGGGGAGATTTCGGGAGGCCCGCCAGCAATGGCTGGAGTTAATACGGACTTTCAGGGGAGGTCGTGAACCCGGGGACATCGCCTCCAACTACGTGCGGTTTCTGACGCAAATGATGAGCGGGGTAATAACCAGAAACTGGCAGAGCAGCCGCTTTCCTGAGTACGCCGAAGGGATGTCGTCCCGTCAGGGCTTCAAGGCTAGGCCTTGTCACGCTTGCCCCAGACCCTGCTCCATCGATGTCGAGATAGTAGAAGGTCCTCATAAGGGGCACGTAGCTACGCTATCCGGCGGTTCGGAGCTCCTAGAGGCTATGGGGTGCAATCTGGGCATTACTGAGGAGTGCGCTACCTTGTATTTGGCAGACCTTGTCGACCGGCTTGGTTTTGAGGGAGGCGCCATAGGCGCCGCCATGGGTCTGGCGTTTGAGTGCTATGAGAAGGGGATATTGACCAAGGAAGATACCGACGGTCTGGAGTTGCGGTGGGGGGACGCCGAGGCGGCCGAGAAGCTGATGAGGAAGATAGCTGCTAAGGAGGGGATAGGACGTATCCTGGCTGAGGGGGCGGGCATAGCGGCGGAGATGATCGGGGGTGAGGCGCCCGAGATGGCGATCCACGTCAAGAATTCGGGCATGAATTTCCATAACTGGAAGGCTGGCTTCTGGGGTGTTCTCTTCGGACAGATCATCGGTGGCGGCAGCGGCTGGCAGGACCTTTACTTTCGTCCTCCTCTGCGCACGCACAAAGGCAGGGCAGAAGCTACCGCCGAAGCGAGCATTGGAAAGTACTGGATGGACTGCACCGGGACTTGCTACTTCGCCTTTGGAAGGCGTGACGCTCTTCCTCTTTCCACGAGCGCGGTAGCTGCCGTAACAGGATGGGACCTGACCGATGAGGAGGTTCGCCTTGTCGGCGAGAGGGTTCTGGCCCTGGAGCGGGTGTTCAACGTGAGGCGGGGGCTCAAGCCGGAGGACGACTTGAATGTGCCGAGGCGTGTGCTCGAGGCGCCGAAGGATGGTCCGGCGGAGGGCCTGAGTATGGAGCCCTATCTCAGGGGGATGGTGAGAGAATACTACCAGCATCTGGGTTGGGATGAGAAGACAGGAAAGCCACTGAGAGGCACTTTGGAAAGACTAGGGCTTGGAGAGGTTATTGAGAACGTATGGCCTTGATCCGTCCCTTAAGTGGCTTACACGAAAACTGAATAGGACGGGGTGGTATTGTGGAAATACGGAAACTATGCAGCCGGGCAGAAGAACCGATCTCAGAAATCGCTGACGGCGCCACCATAATGCTGAACCATTTGGCGGGGCCGGGCGGGGTGCCACAGGACTTGATTCAGGCCCTGGCCAGCAAGGGGACGCGAAACTTGACGTTGGTAATACTGTCCAATATGGGTCTAACGGCGGGACTGGGTATCAAACCCGGACTTCAGCCATGGGTTAGGCCGAGCATCTTGATCGAGAACAAACAGGTGAGAAAGGTAATCCTCACCTGGGCCCGGGCTGAGGCCGGCGGGGGAATGGAGCGCCAGCCCCTATCGGAAGCAATGGAGAAGGGCGAGGTGGAAGTGGAGTTGTTGCCTATGGGGGTAATGGCCCATAGAATCCGTGCCGGCGGGCAGGGCATCGGCGCCTTCTACAGCCCTGTCGGCCTTGGCACTCTATATGAAGAGGGGAAAGAAAGCCGGATAATAAACGGCAAGAAATACCTTCTGGAGTATCCGCTGAGGGCCGAATTTGGCTTCGTCCGCGCCCATAGGGGCGACGCACTGGGAAACCTTACCTACCGGGGGACATCTCGGGCCATCAATCCATTGATAGCCAAAGCGTGCGATTTCAGCATCGCGGAGGTCGACCAGATTGTGGAGCCTGGAGAGCTGGACCCAAACGCCATAGTGACGCCAGGGGTATTTATCGACAGAATATTTCAGACGACGCGGTCGTACTACGAGGGTTGAGCGATGACGGAAAAGATGCAGAATGAAAGCGAGCAACTGCTCGCTATGAGGATAGTCAAGGAGCTAAAACCCGGGGAGTGCGTCAATTTGGGCATTGGCATGGGCACCCTCGTAGGGGCCTTTGTGCCGGACGATTCGGAAATAAGTCTCCATGCCGAGGTGGGTGTAATCGGGCACGGGCATGTCTTGGATGAGACTGAGTGGGACAAAATGGACTTCGACCTGCTGTGCGCCGGCGTCTTCTTTGTTGCGCCAAAGGCAGGCATGTCTTTTTGCGACTACGCCGAAGTCTTCGATGCCGTGCGGATAGGCCGTGTGGACGTCGCGATACTGGGAGCCTATGAGGTCTCAGAGAGCGGCGACTTGGCAAACTGGGCCATTGACCCTCACAAGCCCGGTGCCGCAATTGGCGGCGCCATGGACATCGCCGCGGGCGCCCGGAAGGTCATCGTTGGCATGAAGCATACCACCAAAGACGGAAAGCCCAAATTAGTGAAGGAATGCACCCTGCCTTTGACCGCTAAGGGCGTAGTAAAGACCGTAATCACCGAATTAGCAGTCATCGACATTGTCGACCGCCGGCTGGTGGTTAGAGAAATAGCGCCGGGCTGGAGTTTGGAAGAGCTACAGAGGGTTACCGAGCCTGAGCTTATCCCCGCACCTGATCTAAGGGCCATGACATTATGATGGCGGCTCAATACTGAGAAAGTTGAGGAGGTATGGTGACTGACTATTATCTCCCAGCCTACGAGCCGCAAAGCATGTGCGAGCTCAATACCGGGGTTGCGCGGAACGCGCTACTCCTTTCGGAGGTGGCGTCAATTAAGGAAAATCAGCAAGTCAAAGTAAGCGTGATGTTCTATGGGTCCGTAGTAGGCATCGTCGGGAAAAAGGGTCTGGAGTTGCTTGTCCCGAAGGGCACAACGGTAGGAGCTTTCGTCGATACGCTGGATGCTGCAACAGACCATCGTTTGGGTGAGCTTCTCC
This sequence comes from Chloroflexota bacterium, assembly GCA_016190625.1. Lineage (GTDB taxonomy): Bacteria > Chloroflexota > Dehalococcoidia > JACPQF01 > JACPQF01 > JACPQF01. The sequence goes on from JACPQF010000118.1 coordinate 14,583, forward strand.
ACCGCTCCGGGCTGTCGCTCCTCGTCGACGGCAAATCGCTGGATACGAGCCACCGCGGGAGAAGCTTCTTCGAAACGGACGAAGACTCAGCCGAGGTTACGGTGTGTCTGCTTCCTATGGTTGCCGGCGGTTCTTGAGTTCTCATTCCGATAACGGTTTTGAGAGAAATGCAAGCCTGATGAGCTCCAGCCAGTCAGAAGCGAAGCGAATCCTACTCTGTGCAGGATGTGCTACGATAACTGCGGGATCGTGTGCACCGTATCTGATGGTAAGACTGTAAACATTAGAGGTTATCTGGTTTCACCAGGAGGGTTGAATGCAAATTGGTTCGTGCGATTTACTCGTATCGTGGGAGGAAGTGGTGTAATGTCTAAATGGGGGATGGTTATAGACCTAAAGCGCTGCATGGGTTGCCGGGGCTGCCAGAGCATCTGCAAAGTGGAGAATGGCACCCAGCCGGGGGTCTTCTGGGGCAGGGTCAAGGTAACCGAAACAGGAGCCTATCCTAACGTTCGTAAGCTGTTTCTGCCCATGCCGTGCATGCAATGCAGCGACCCACCTTGCAAGAAAGCGTGTCCATCGGGGGCCACGGCCATTCGAGAAGATGGTATCGTCACTATCGACCAAAATGTGTGCATTGGCTGCCGGTATTGCATGGTGTCCTGCCCCTACGGCTCTCGCTTCTTCATCGACGAGATTCGCCGCTATTTCCCTGGACACATTACTCCTTGGGAGGCCTATCATGCCGAGGAAGGGCCGAATACTCATCTCCAAGGAACGGTGGAGAAATGCCAGTTTTGCAAACACCGCATAGATGAAGGACTGAGGAAGGGGTTGACGCCGGGGGTAGATAGAGAAGCTACTCCTGCCTGCGTTAACAACTGTCCTAGCTGGGCGCGGACTTTCGGCGACTTGGATGACCCCAACAGCGAAATCAACAAGCTGATTGCTAGGCGAGGCGGCTTTCAGCTCAGCAAGGAATTAGGAACCGACCCCTCGGTGTTCTATCTGCCGCCGTAGGGTGGAAACGACGGCCAGTCGACTTCAAACACAGTGGTAAGGGAGGATAGCTCAATGGGTTATGCCATCACACTGAAGCGCCGGCCTTCCGTCCAATTCGAGACGCAGTCCCAGTGGCGGATACTGATACTGATCGCGTTCTTCGCAGGGGGATGGGGGAGTGGCCTTTGGATCGTCTCCTGGTATTACGATTTCCTACCCGGCCTGATCGCCGGCATCTTCTTAGTGGCCGTGGTGAAGTCGGCCGCCCATATCGCCTATCTTGGTAGGCCGGAACGGTTCTTCAGAGCCTTTGCCAATCCCAAGACTTCGTGGCTCAGCCGGGGGCTCTACGGGGTGACCGTCTTTGACATCACGAGCATCCTGTACGTTTTGCCTTACGTGTTTCAAGGGTCACTCTGGCCATCTCATTCTCCGCTTGGCTCGACTCTGGGAGTGGTATCGGTAGCTGCGGCGGTGTTTGTGATGATATACACGGGGTACATGATGGCCTATTCCCCGGCCATACCCTTCTGGAACACGCCTCTGCTGCCCATCGCCTTTCTGTTTTATTCCTTTGAAGCAGGGGTAAGCGCAGCCGTGCCGACGTTCCAGTTGTACTCGCAGCCTGCAGCCGTTGTCGAACAGTTGGAGCTAGTGAAGATGGTCATGCTGGCCGTCGTCATCCTAACAGTCGCGACTTACGTGTACGGTGCGACGAGGGCGTCGATACCGAGCAAAGAAGCGGCTAGGGCGCTGTTGACAGGGAGGTATGCGCCCCACTTTTACATTGGCATTGTCGCGCTGGGACTCGTCATACCTATAGTGCTATCTGGCCTGTCATACCTGGCCGGGCAATTACCGTCTGCCGTGCTCATTGTTAGTGCGCTGCTCGGAATATCGGGGGGCGTGATATTCAGATGGGTGCTACTCTGGGCAGCAGTGTATCATTCGGTGGAACTAGAAATCTAAGCGGAGAAAACATTAAGGCAATGACGCAGAAAGTCTATCGGGGAACCGAGAACAAGATCACACAGGAGATGCTCGACGAGATGCTGGCCGAGAAGGGGCGAGAGTACCCGGCCAAGGGGCAGTGGAACACCGAGGCGACGAGGGACGCCATCCGACACTGGTGCGAGGGCATCGGCGACCTGAACCCCCTCTGGCTGGACGAGGAGTACGCCAAGAAAACTCGCCACGGCACGATTATCGCCCCGCCAACCTTCCTGTTCACCTGCTCGGGTAGGGCAGGACGGCACGGACTGCCGGGTATCCATGCCCTGTTCAGCCGCTCCCACTGGCATTTCTTCAAGCCCGTGAGGCTGAACGACCAGATCAAGAGAAGCGGCGGGCTCCACGACCTTGTCGAGAAGGCGAGCGGCTTTGCTAAGCGGAGCTTCATCCAGGTCTTCTTCGAGAACTACCGAAATCAGGATGGGGAACTGGTCGCAACCCACTATTCCAGCTCGGTGCGGGCCGAGCGGGATACGGCCACGGAGGTCGGCAAATACAATGACATCAGGCCGCACGAATACACCGAGGAGGAGCTTCAGGAAATCTGGCGCGGGATCGAGGCGGAAGAAGTGCGGGGAGCAAACTCGCGCTACTGGGAGGACGTGGGGGTAGGTGACGAGCTCGTGCCCGTGGTGAAAGGCCCGCTCACGATGTCAGATGTGGTGGGCTTCAAGATGGGCTGGGGCAGCCACTTGGTGCATATGATCCGGGCAAATGAGACAAGGTACTGGATGATCAAGCGGCATCCTGGCCTCCCGATTCGCAACCGCCTGAACGTGCCTGACTGCCCGGAAGGGGTGCATATGGTCTCTGAAACCGCTGGGGCGATAGGCATTCCGGGATGGTACGACTACGGACCTCAGCGGGTGGCGTGGGCGGCTCACCTTGTGGCGAACTGGATGGGCGACGACGGCTGGCTGAAAGAGTTGGACGTTCAGGTTCGGCGACCGAACATCGAGGGCGACGTACAGTGGTACCGCGGCCAGGTGTCGAGAAAGTGGCAAGAGGGCGACGAGCATCTGGTGACCATCGACATTAGAGCCGAGAACCAGCGTGGCGAGGTCACCGCCCCGGGGATGGCAGTCATCGCTCTGCCGACAAGCGACAGACATGGAGAGTAAGGGTATATCTAGCAATCTTCCAAAGGCAGTACAGCTCTGCGCCTTGGCTGTGCTCCTTCTCCCCCAAGATAGCGTGTCAGGGCCTCCCGCACGATCTCGGCGATAGAACGATTGCTCCGTCTACGCTCGAGATCGAGCAAACTGGCGAGGTCATCTGGAATCACTAATGTGGTGCGTTTCATATGTGTATATGCATCATATTGATCCAGAGTAAGTCACATCGACCTTCTTCCGGAGAATACTCACTTGATGATCCCTAACCGACACAATGTGTATTGTGTATTAGCCCTAGTTGCAGCATGAGGCAACCTGATGTACACTGGCAGCATAGGCGCTGTTAGCCAATTCGACACAGTCGGGGAGAAACAACGTGAGCGGTGCGCAGGGCATTGAGGAGCGGATCAGGCGCGAGTTGCCCCATCTAGCTCAGGAAGAGACTTGCGCCTTGGCCACCATTGTTGGGCGCCTGGTTGAAGCCTATCAGCCGGACCAGATCTACCTGTTCGGGTCGAAGGCGCGCGGTGACTACGGGCCGGATAGCGACTTCGACCTAATGGTCGTCGTGCCCGACGACGCTCCCGAAAGCCGGAAACGAAGCCGGCTTGCCTACGAGAGGCTGTGGGGGACAGGAACAGCCGCGGACGTACTAGTATCAACACGAGGCCAGTTTGCCCGTCGTGCCCAACTGCGAGCATCATTGCCGGGCACGATCCTGAGGGAGGGAAGGCTGCTGTATGCCGCTTGATGAAGCCCGTTTGGCCGAGACTCGCGAGTGGGTTCACAAGGCTGCGCTCGACCTTCGGGCCGCCGAGTTTGATCTCACCTCCGAGCCGCCGCTTACCTCGGACATCGTATTCCATTGCCAACAGCTCGCCGAGAAATCTCTGAAAGCGTTTCTTACTTGGCACGATCAGCCTTTTCGGAAGACTCACAACCTCGTTGAGATCGGCCAGCAGTGCACGACCATTGACCCAGCTCTTGAGGACACCGCGCGACGCGCTGCAACGTTAACCGAGTATGCATGGCGGTTTCGTTATCCTGGTGAACCCAAGGAGCCTTCAGTCTCAGAAGCGAAAAAGGCCCTTGCTCTCGCCCGTGAGGTCTACCAGGCGGTTCTGAGCCGGCTGCCGCCCGAAGTCCAGCCGCGATGACCCGCGCCAGATCGCAACGCGCTTGCCGTGCCCGCATACCGCGCGTGCTTACGATCGCTCGCCGTTGCTGCTGACGACCAACCCGCCAAACTCCTTCATGGTCACGGTTTCCCTCAAGCTGTGGCGAGGCTGTGCCCACGTCGGCTGACGCTAAGGAGAACCCTGCATCGCGTGCGATTCCCGTCGCCGTATGACTCCCATGCGGTCACGGGGCGGCATCTGCCCGAGTCGAAAAGTGAAGGAGCAATCCTGTACCGGCCGTAATCAAGGCTACGCCACCCAGTACAGAGAGCTCAGGCGTCTATCCGCAGGGATAGGTATCCGGGGACGTCCTCATGACGTGTGTCCAGATATATCTTGGCCTCGGGAAACCCGTTGAACTTGCCGTGGCTCCAACGGACCTCGACGTGGCCTTCCACAGCTTTTTCAAGATTCGATGAGCGTTCTTTGGCGACGATCAGCCAGTTCACAAGCGGTTGACCTGACTTTCCTGGGCTGACCAAGAACTCTTTCAATTCGAAATTGTGCCTCCAATCCCAAGGGGTGGTCACCATCACACGAATTGGCAAGCCGTGTCTGTCCGTTCCGAGCAGAAAATAGGGAGCATCGGCGAGTCTGAGCAGACGCCAAGCCATGATTTCCCTGGTCAACTTGCCTTTCAGTTTGGCTGTCCACGTTGCCGCCGTTGCCGCCGAGATCGCTGCACAAAACTGACTGTAGCCGCCACTAAGCAGAATTCCTGGTTCTTTGTTCAGCATTCCGGCGAGTTGTTTTCTTTCGGACTGATTCATCATATGGGGGTGAGCCGGTAACCGATTACACCTTTTGTCTGCCACGATGGATTGATAGAGCGACCGGTACGCGTCTGGAGCAACTTCTTCAAACCAATCCGACGCCCTATGCCCATGGCGTCCCTCAAGGAGGCGGTCGAAGAGGTGCGCTGGGCTTGTATTCAGCAGAATGTGAGAGCCGAATTTGCAGCTTATCAAGAAGACGTGATCGACCCGTATGTCAGCGGGGATGTACTCATAACCCGGGGGTTTCTGGTAACCCTTCCACTCCACGGCGAGAGGAGGGCGCCCTCTAAGTCCTTCCCGTGCCCTTCGGAATTCACTGCCTCTGTTCCATGCGGTTTGGGCCAATGGACCAAGCATGGGATCATTTCGTCTTTGAGATGCGTCTTCCCAGAGCTCTGTTCCAACATTCATCAATTCGGCAGGCAAGCACTCGATGTCGATTGGCTGTCCAGTGATCCCCAGTGCCGTAAAGACCTCGGTCAGCACTGTCCTGCTAGAAGCGCAGCCGAAAAGCCCCTTTTGAAAAAGCGGTGGGGAATCGCATCCGCTTTTTGGCACTATGTGGGGGGCAACAGCAGGTCTGGCAAACAATTCAGACCTCCTAGTGGGGACAGAATTCGCGGGTCTCTG
>JACPQF010000114.1 GCA_016190625.1 Chloroflexota bacterium
ATGCAGAGACCCGCGAATTCTGTCCCCACTAGGAGGTCTGAATTGTTTGCCAGACCTGCTGTTGCCCCCCACATAGTGCCAAAAAGCGGATGCGATTCCCCACCGCTTTTTCAAAAGGGGCTTTTCGGCTGCGCTTCTAGTTCCTGCAAGATGATCGATTGACTGATAATGTCGCCGCCGGTGCCGCCGTACTCCGGATCGACGGCGATGCCAAGGAAGCCGTTTTCGGCCATTCTTTCAAAGAGCTCGCTAGGCGGTTTGCCAGCCTCGTCCCATTCGCGCACCTTTTCGCGAGGACAAAAGCGAGCCACGAACTCCCGCACGTAATCGCGCAACATTTCTTGCTGTTGGGTAAGATCAAAGTCCATTCTGACCTCCTCGTACAATATAGCTGAAGGCCCTTCCGCGACCCTAGACTGGCATTACGCCATTGCGCCGCTCGATACGCCGCGACTCCTTCCGCGAGTAAAGCTCGAACCGGCCGATCAACTCATCACGCAGCTCACTGCCCTGCACGACGGCCTCAATCGAGCCCTCCGAGGCAATGCTGTAGACGTCGATATTCTCCTTGTACTCACGACGCAGTTGCTCGACGTATGCCTGACGCTCTTCCGGCGGCAGCTCCATTATTTTGTTGAAGTAGACGGCATTGATCGCCGCTTCCGGTCCCATAAGTGCCGGCTGCGCTGTCGGTAGGGCAATCACACAGTCGGGGTGCATCGGCGAGCCGGACATCGCTAGGTAGCCGCCGCCGTACGCCTTCCGCACCATCACGGCAATCCGGGGTACGTTGGCTTCTGCAACGGCGAAGAGCATCTTCGCCCCGTGGCGGATGATCCCCTGGCGTTCCACGCGGCTGCCGATCATGAACCCGGAGATGTCCTGCAAGAAGAGAAGCGGGATGTTGAAAGCGTTGCACATCCAGATGAAGCGCGCCGCCTTGTCCGACGAATCGACGAAGAGCACGCCGCCCTTGACTTTCGAGTTATTGGCCACAATACCGATAGAGCGCCCGCCCAGCCGAGCCAGCCCGGTAACCAGCTCCGGTGCGAAGAGCTTCTTGATCTCTAGGAAGCTCCCGGCGTCGACAAGACGCTCGACTAGCTCATGCACATCGAACGGTACGTTCTGCTGCTCGGGGACGATCTCGGCGATCTCACGTCCAGGGATAGGGGGCACCGCCGGCTCGAGTTCGGGTTTCGCCTGCCAGTGGTCAGGGAAGAAACGAAGATACTTCTTCCCCAGTGCCACCGCTTCTTCCTCATTGGCGACGAGCACGTCGCCAAGCCCGCTCATCGCACAATGCATGCGGGCGCCGCCCATCTCTTCCATGCTCACCTTCTCCCCAATGGCCATCTCGGCCAACCTTGGCGAGCCGATGTAGGCAGATACGTTCTTATCGACCATGATTACCGTGTCGCAGAGAGCGGGAACATAGGCAGAGCCGGCCGGGGAGGGTCCGAACATGATACATAGTTGGGGAATCACGCCCGAGAGCTGTATCTGATTGTAAAAGAGATTCCCCCAAGCGTGGCGGCCGGCGTAGTTGTCGAACTGCTCGTCGATGCGTGCTCCGGCGGAGTCGATCAGGTAGATGAGCGGGATGCGCATCTCGCCAGCTAGCTCCTGCAGCCGCGTCCACTTCTCGAAGGTGCGCATGCCCCAGGTGCCGGCCTTGACGGTCATGTCATTAGCGATGATACCGACCTTGCGGCCTTCGATCTTTCCAACCAGCGTCACCAGCGCATCGCCGGGCAAGTCCTGAAGATGTCTGGCGAGCAGGCCATCTTCGAAGCATTCCTCATCCAGCAGGAGGCGCAGCCGATCGCGCACGAATAACTTGTTCTGCTCGCGTAGACGGTCGTGGTACTTCTGTTCACCGCCAAGCTTGGCGCGCGCCCGTTTCTCTTCGAGCACTACGGCGCTCGATTGCGCCTTGGCCTCTGTCTGCCCGTTCCTCTTCTCTCCCTCGGTGGTCATCCAGTCCTCCCTTCACCGTGTCGCTGTTTCGGGGACGCCTCGCTTGGCGAGTGATTTGCTGTCGAGTTTTGGCTTGCGGCTTGCGGACGGCCGCCGCGCCGGGAGGGCGTCAGGCCCCACGGGCCACAGTGGGCACGATCGCCTTCGGCTGCGCGCCCAGCCGTCCGACGATCCCCGTATCGTATACGCCGTCGCCAAAACTGGGATCTTGAAGCACGCGCAGGTGGAGCGGAATGTTCGTCTTGACCCCCTCGATTACGAACCCCTGTAGTGCGCTCACCATGCGCGCGATAGCCTGGGGACGGTCCTCGCCCCATGTGATCACTTTGGCAATCAGCGGATCGTAGAACACCGTCATCTCGCCGCCCTCAGTCATGCCGCTGTCCACGCGCACGCCAGCGCCGGATGGCTCCCGATAACCGACGATCCGGCCCGGAGAGGGCGCAAAACTACTGGGGTCTTCGGCGTAGACCCGGCACTCGATGGCATGGCCCTTCACTCGGATTTCTTCCTGCGCCCAAGGCAGTGCCTCGCCGGCGGCGACTTTGATCTGTGTCTGCACGATGTCCAAGCCGGTGATCGCTTCTGTGATGCCGTGCTCGACCTGGAGGCGCGTGTTCATCTCAAGGAAGTAGAAGTCGCGGTTAGCGCCGAGCAGGCACTCCACGGTGCCGGCGTTGACGTACCGTACGGCTTGGCCGGCGCGAACGGCCGCAGTGGTGAGCGCGTTGCGTAATGTCGCGTCGACGGCGGGCGAGGGCGCCTCCTCGATGACCTTCTGATAGCGGCGCTGCACAGAACATTCGCGCTCGAAGAGGTGCACCAAGTTACCAAAGGCATCACCAAAGATCTGCACTTCGACATGTCGCGGTCGCTCGACCAACCGCTCGATGTAAATGGTACCGTCGCCGAAGGAACGCTGGGCGAGGGCACGAGCGTCGCGCACGGCGACGGCGAGTCTCTCAGGAGACCGCGCCACCTTCATACCGATGCCACCGCCACCGCCACTCGCCTTTACAAGTACCGGGAAGCCCACGGCCTCGGCGATCGGCAGCGGGTCCACGTCCACAGGGACGGCGCCGTTGCTGCCTGGTACGACTTGCACGCCGGCAGCCGACATCACGCGCCGCGCCGCGGTCTTCTGCCCCATGGCCGCGATGGCCTCTGGCGACGGGCCGATAAAAGCGAGTCCCTCGTCGTGACAACGGCGGGCGAATGTGGCATTCTCCGCCATGAATCCATAGCCGGGATGCACCGCCTCGGCGCCGCTCTGGTGGGCGATCTGGAGGATGCGGTCGACGTTGAGGTAGCTCTGCGCCGCGGGCGGCGGGCCGACGAAGTAGGCATCGTCGGCCATGGCAACGTGGGGAGCGCTCTTATCGGCTTCTGAGAAGATGACCGCGGCCTGAATGCCCAGCGCGTGGCAGGCACGGATGATGCGGCAGGCGACCGCGCTGCGATTTGCCACGAGAATCCGGGAGAACACTATTCCAGCACCATCAACACGTCATCCTCCTGAACGACGTCGCCGATCTGCACGAGCAGCTCCTTGACCGTGCCACCGTCAAGTGCTGGGATCGGCATCTCCATCTTCATGGACTCAAGGACGACGACCTCATCGCCGGCTTGCACAGAGTCACCCTGCTGAACGTTGATAAGATAGACCGTGCCGGCCATGTTTGATCGGACTTCTACCATCGCTCATCCACCTACCACTGGTTGATTGCTCGATTGACTTGCCAATGATAAGGTATCTACGGTCGTTTGTCAAATTACTGAAAAGAAAGACCCTTGCCTTGACATCTGGGGCGTATCATGTATAATCTAGCGATCTCGAACGGACTGGCGTTCGTCTACTTAATCCATTCGATCTCTAGGCGTACCTTTCCCATGGGAGGAGCTGGCAAGTGAGCGAGGCGACGGCGAAACTAGGGATCACCCGCTGCGGCAACCGGGAGTTCCGCTGGGGAGAGCGAACCTACGTGATGGGCATCATAAACGTCACGCCAGATTCCTTCTCCGGCGATGGCCTTGGAACCGACGTCGAGGCGGCGGTTGCCAGGGCAAAGAAGATGGCGGGGGAGGGCGCCGATATTATCGACGTGGGCGCCGAATCCACACGGCCCGGATCCCAGCCGGTCACGGCCGAAGAGGAGATCCGGCGGCTGTTGCCGGTGGTGGAGAGATTGGTCGCCGAAGTCAGCTTACCCATCAGCGTCGATACCTACAAGGCTGAGGTGGCGAGGCAGGCTATCGCCGCCGGAGTCCACATGATCAACGACGTCTGGGGTCTCAAGGAGGACCCGGAAATGGCCGAGGTCGTCGCCGCCAGCGGCCTGCCGATCATCCTCATGCACAATCAGTCTCACACCAACTATCGCAACCTAATGGCCGACGTCATCTTCTCCCTCTACCAAAGCGTGGCGCTGGCCTTGAGCGCTGGCGTCGATTGGGAGAACATCATCGTCGATCCGGGCATCGGCTTCGGCAAGACGATGGAGCACAATCTCGAGATTCTCCGTCGTCTCTCGGAATTCAAGGTCCTTGGCCGGCCGATTCTGCTCGGCACCTCCCGCAAGTCGACCATAGGACGGGTCCTGGGTCTTCCGCCAGAGGAGCGAGTAGAAGGCACCGCCGCCACAATAGCCATCGGCATCGCCATGGGGGCGGACATGGTGAGAGTGCATGATGTCAACGAGATGTCCCGAGTTTGCCGGATGAGCGACGCCATTGTGAGGGGGGAAATGGTGACTGTCTATCTGGGTCTGGGCTCTAACGTCGGCGACAAGGAGGCCAACATCGCCGAAGCTCTGGCGCGCCTGAGAGAGAAAATGGCCATCGAACAGGTGTCATCGTTGTACGAGACCGAGCCCGTCGGCTACAAGAATCAGCCAGACTTCCTAAATGCGGTCTGTCGAGGCAGCACCAACCTCGAGCCCGAAGAGCTTCTCGCCTTCGCCAAGCAGATCGAGAAGGCCATGGGACGGGCCACAACCGTCCGCTACGGCCCTCGCAGTATCGATATCGATATTCTCTTCTACGGCCAGATCGTCATGCACACGCTGGACCTGACCATACCTCACGCCCGCCTGCACGAACGCGCCTTCGTTCTCGTGCCTCTGGCCGAGATCGCCCCTGAGTTGCGCCACCCTGCCTTAGCCAAAACGGTTCGCGAGCTTCTATCGTCGCTCGGGGACACTCATGGTGTGAGGAAGAAGTCGGACTAGCTTTCAGCCATCAGCCATCAGCCATCAGGTTGAAACAGGCTCCAAGCCAGCCCGCTCCGGCAGCTCGCTCGACAACCTAATCTTGAGACCTTTCCAAGAATGGCCATGAGCTAGCTACCCTCAAGGATGTCCCTCCTTGCGGAAAGCTGATAGCTGATAGCTGACCGCTTCTCAGCTCTGGGCCTTGCGCATGCTGGGGGGAAGAAGGTTAGGAATGCTCTCTTCGATGGGATACACCTCGTCGCACTTGGCACAATAGAGCGAGCCCCTGACTATCTCTCGCTCGTTCTCCTCCTCAATCTTTAGATCGAGCTTCCCCTTGCACACCGGGCAGGCAAGGATCTCCATCAGATCTCTTCGCATCGCATCGCTCCCTAGCAGAATGGCCGGCGGCCGCAATTCTCCGGCCACCCTATCTGGCAGGATTGTACAGTTGCAGTTCTCGCCTGTCAAACATTCGATGATAAGAGCCAGCGGGGAGAAAAAGGTTGAACCGCCAACAGATGGTAAACCTTGGCGGACGATGCATGGCGCCGGCTTTACCGGCGGACAGTAAGGTGGGGCACGCTCACCGAATGTGGATTGTCGAACGCCTGAAACAACGGGGCGGAGCCGCTAGGCCCCCCTGATTCCCGAACTGCCATCTCGGCGGCACCATATGCCCGGTGCCTTAATGCTTCCCCTGCGAAAACTCACGCGATGAGGCGTCCCAGCCAGGCGCGTAGGAAGACGTCCGGAACATGGTAAACGCCGTTTCGCACATCGATTAGCTCCCGCTCGACCAGAGACTTGACGGGTTTTGGAGCGAGGACGCAGGGCCGAGCTCGTATCGCTTTCTAAACTCCTCCGAGTAGATCTCGCTGCTGGCACCCGCTTTGGTCAGAGCCATGAGAAGCAACCGCTGCTTCTTGATCAGACCTTCCCATAGGTTGGTGTAGTGATCGTCCTCGGCATCCAGGACCTGCGCCAACGCTTGGCCGACGGTTTCTATTGAAGCCTCCCCGGCAGCATCGACCAGTGACCACGTGAAGTAACAGAGCTCTTGCGTATCGTGAGGATGCCCGCCGGTTATGTTCAGCAAGTGGTCGATAACGTCGTCTGCGATCAGCCGGTTAGTGGCGGCAAATCGGTCCTTAATGAAGGCGGCGAAATCGTCGTGGGGAATCTCGTGCAGATCGAGCACTTTCGCCATTTTGTACATCGGCTCGTTCTGCAAAGTGAAGACTCGTCGCATCAAGTGGTGCTTGCTGCGCATAGACGGCGCGGGCAAGATGGTCAGCAAGCTGTTTCTTCGTCGAAGTGCGAAATAAGTCCACGTAGGCGAACAGAATCTTCTCTCGTTCGAGAGCATTGACAGCTTGGAAGACGAGCGATGTCTTTCCGAAGCGACGGGGTGAGATGATGACGACGTTCTGGCCGTTGCGGATGTCCGCGGTTAGCTCTGCCAACTCCTTCGAGCGGTCGGTAAAACTATTCCCTGAAGCTATTTCGCCGTATCGAAATGGATTTCTCAACCTGTTACCCTCACCAACTAAGATCCAGCACCTGCATTACGCGAACCGCGTTACGCGAATTACGTAACGCGGTTCGCGTAATCAAGCTATTATACCACATTTTGGCGAACCAGCAAGGACAGCGAGCAATCGTGCATGCTAAGAAGAAGCGGCTCAGGTTTGGGATACTCACTCCTTGGCCGGCTAAGAGGACGAGCTCGAGGAAGTTTCCGACGTTCAGTTCGTGGTGACTCGCGCCAAGCCGAAGAAGGGGATCACCGTCAGGCCGGCAGAGGGGGCGCCTGCCCAGTTCCTAGGCGGTGGGGTCTTCCTTCGGATTCGTACGACCGGCTCTATCACTCAACCATTGCCGAATGAAATCTGAAAAGCGCGATATGTCATCAAGTTGGTGGAGATTCCGGTAGACCTCATCCCAGTCGATTCCAATGTACTCGTGAACCAGGATGTTGCGGAAGCCAGCCAACGGGGCCAGTTTGCGAGCGAAGGCTAGAGGCAGCACACCTAGCTCTCCCAAGCGCAGAATCGCCTCGTAGTAGTCACGAGGCTTCTCCGCCAGCTCCAAGGCGATAATGCGATGGCAAATGTCGATGCAGCACTGAGCCGCGATTTCCAGATTCCGTTCGACGATGTCGCGCAGGTAAGGGTCGGCGTCGAACTCAGCTCTGCTTTTCTGCGCGAGAGGCTCTAATCTGGCCAATCTTTCGCTCAGTTCGTCCAAGCGCCTCTCGATACCGCTGAACTCGGGCTGCATGTTCACCACCTCGACAGATATCTCGCCGCTGGGCGCGCAGTACTGGTAGGTAGTCCCCGTAGCGTGACATAGTATTGGCCTCGAACTCGACCCGCGTTGCTTCGTCCCGCTGAAAGAGCACTTCTGCCTGAGCGATGGCCACATAGGCCAGCTCGACCGGCGCCCGGTTTAGTACCACCACGTCGACGCGATCGGTCTCGAGGGCAATTGCCAGCTCGTGGGCCAGTTGGGTGCGCAACGCCGCAGATTCCAGGGTTTCATCGACCAGGATCGCGACGTCGTAATCGCTGAGAGGGCCGGCAAGCCCGTTGGCCTGCGAGCCAAATAGGTACGCCAAGCTAAGACCAGGGACGCCGGCCAGAACTCCGAGTATTCTCTTTCGCGTCCGTGGATCACACACCGGCTCCTCCTCCAATTCTTGCGTACCTCGAACTTCAACTATGATCATAATCTTGATAATGTGGTTGGCCAGGCTGTCCTTGATCTCCCGATGTCGGGGTACGGGCTGACTCATTTTGGTCGTAGGGTTCTGATACCAGTCGTGGTTCCCACCATACCGAATGAGCATGCATCCCATCGCCTCGATGGCTCGTACGAGGTCGATGCGCGTCGTGCGACGTTCATCTCACCGACTCTAGGGACGAAAGGGATCTGCCCTGACGTCAGGTCCTTGTAGATATCGAGCAGATTCGCCTTCAGTTCATCCAGTGTTTCGCCCTGCGTCCGGTAATCCGGGTAGTCCTCCAGCCAGCCCACGAACATGTCGTCTTCCTGATAGTAGACGAACTTCTTGGTTTCCACGAAGATCCCTTCCCTTCCCGCGATGTTACACACAAAGCATACTTCGTTCCGATTGCTCTGGTCAAGTAGGCACATCCCCCGATCTCTTCCCGCTAGCTCACTCATCCGTTTATCCGATTATCCGCTGCCCGTCCGTTGACGCCGGGTCCCATCAGTTAGGGCATAATCATTCCTACTAGCAGGTTCAAGGTGGGGCTGAAAGTGAAGCGTTACATGGTTATCATCGAAAAGGGCCGAAGCAGCTACGGGAGCTTGTGTCCCTGACTTGCCCGGCTGCGTAGCCGTCACAGACACCAAGGACGAGGTTATCAAGCTGATTCCAAGAGGCTATCGAACCACACATTGAAGCGTTGCGTCAAGACGGCCTTCCAGTGCCACAACCTTCATCGAGCAGCAAATACATTCAAGTGGCGGCTGCGTGGCACCAGCTAGCCGCTATTACGGATTCAAGGGATGCACCCTAACGAGGACACTGATCCCATCGGCCAGCGGCATTCGGTGGCGTGTAAACAGCACTGCTAGCTACCTTGCGCCTGCTTTGGGCGCAAGCGAGACGACTTTATGTCCCGATTGGCGTTGTCGCTTCTTCGCCGCAGCGAGGATTGCCTTGATGTCGAAATCGTACTTCGCCGCCTGCTCCTGACGAACGCGGCGGACTTCCTCGACAATATGGTCCTTCGCCATGATCTACCCTGCTACGCTGCGGCGCCGTGGCACTTCTTGTATTTCTTGCCGCTGCCGCAGGGACAGGGGTCGTTGCGGCCGATCTTCTTGCCGGTGGGGGCGCCGGCTTTGCCAGCGGCGGCGCGACGGGCCTGGGGGGCGCCGTTGGCGGCGTCACGGTTGGTCCGCAGCGGCTTGGCCGGCTGGGGCACGGGCTCGCGGGAGATGCTCACGTTGTAGATCGTGTTGACGATGTCCCGCTGGATATTGGTCGAGAGGCTCTCGAACATGGCATGAGCCTCCTTCTTATAGGCGACCAGCGGATCGCTCTGGCCGACGGCTCGCAGGGAAATGCCCTCTCGCATGTCGTCCATGGCGGTCAGATGCTCGATCCAGAGGTTGTCGATGATGCGCAGCATCACCAGCCGCTCGAGAATGCGCATGTCGTTGGAACCGATCTGCTGCTCCTTCTGTTCGTACAGCGACTCAGCGAGGCTGGTCAGCTTCTCGCTCACTTCCTCCTTGGCCATCTGGGCGAGCGAAGTGGGAGTGACGTCCGCCGGAATGGGCATCACCCGGCTGAGGGCCTGGACCAGGCCAGCGGTATCCCAATCGTCGCCATGCTCATCCACCAAATAGGCGCTGACGGTGGCCTCCACGTGGTCCATGACCATCTCGATAATGTTGCTCTTGAGATCGGCGCCGCCCAGGATCTTCTTCCGCTCGGAGTAGATCACGTCCCGGTGCTTGTTCACCACGTCGTCGTAGTCGACCAGATGCTTCCGGATGTCGAAGTTGTAACCCTCGACCTTGGTTTGGGCGCTCTCCAGCGACTTGCTCACGATGCCATGCTCGATGGGCACGTCCTCGTCGAGGCCGGCCCAGTCCATGAAGCCCTTGATGCGGTCGCCGCCAAATCGCCTCATGATGTCGTCCTCGAGAGAGACATAGAAGCGAGAGCTTCCCGGATCACCCTGGCGACCGGAGCGGCCCCTGAGCTGATTGTCGATCCGCCTTGCCTCGTGGCGCTCGGTGCCGATGATGTGCAATCCCCCCTTGTCTGTCACGCCCGCGCCGAGAACGATGTCCGTACCACGGCCGGCCATGTTGGTGGCGATGGTCACCGCCCCCGGCTGCCCGGCCTCGGCGATGATGGCCGCCTCCCTCTCGTGGTACTTGGCGTTGAGAACCTGGTGGGGAATGCCGCGCTGCTGGAGCATCCAGCTCAGGTGCTCGGACTTCTCGATGGAAACCGTGCCAACCAGCACCGGACGGTCGATCTCGTGCAACCCTTCGATCTCGCGCACCACGGCCCTATACTTGGCCTCCTCCGTCTTGAAGACCTGGTCGGAATAGTCGGTCCTGACCATCGGCTTGTTGGTGGGAATGACCACCACGTCCAGCTTGTAGATCTTGTGGAACTCCTCCGCCTCGGTGGCCGCCGTACCGGTCATGCCGGCCAGCTTCTTGTACATGCGGAAGTAGTTCTGGAGGGTAATGGTCGCCAGCGTAACGCTCTCCCGCTGAATCCGCAGTCCCTCCTTGGCCTCGATGGCCTGATGGAGGCCCTCGGAATAGCGCCGACCGAACATCAAGCGGCCCGTAAAC
>JACPQF010000125.1 GCA_016190625.1 Chloroflexota bacterium
AAAAGGAATAGTATAATCACCCAGACCCGGCCGCGCACTATCCCTGCCGACTCGACGGCACACAATTCCGCCGGTAACACCGGTCGTCCAGCCTGTCGGCGTACTCCTCTTGCACGATGTTAATGAAGCCATCGACACGGCGCTGTGGCGCTCGCAAATCGTGGGACACAGAGTAGGCGAAGGCTTCGAGCTCCTTGTTGGCGATTTCCAGCTCTGTCGTACGCTGTGCCACTGTCTCGTCGGCCCGCAGACGCTTCAGCGCAAGTCCAGTCTGGTTTACCAGCGCCTCAACCATGCTGCGGTTGAGTAGGCCCTCCCCGCGATCGGTTAGCATGGCCACCGTGCCCATAAAGTTGTCGTCGAGCACAAATGGAATGGCGTAGGTGTCGCCCAAGCCCAGCTCGTGCTCGATCCGCCGGCAAAGCGGCAGAGGTAATTGGTGGAAGGTCAGCTCGTGAAGGCCCCCTTCTACATGCGCCAGGCTGCCTCTGATCATTCGCCATCGCGGGCCATCCGCGACGGTGAAGGCTAGCCCGACTGGATCTCCACCCAGAATCGCCGCCGCCTTCTGCAGCTTATCATCCGGACCCACAATCGCTCGTAGTATCGTCTGATTGGTGGCCCCGTCGTATTCGTGGACCGAGACGACGGCTCTGCCGCAAACCGCCTGCAGACGATGCGCTGCGTAGCGAAATAGCTCGTCCAGCGGCATGGGCTCGAGGAAATGGGTGGCCGAAGCCGACAGGAGTTCCAAGTTCCTGAGGTGCCCGGCAATCGCCTGCTCCGCCTTCTTGCGCTCCTTAACTTCCTGCTGGAGTTCGTGCTTGGAGACCGTGACTGCCTGCAGCCGTTCGGTCATAGCGTCAAAGTATCTGGCGAGTTCTCCCAGTTCGTCGCCAGATGATCCGAAGGGTTCCTTATTCCCCGGTCCTGACGGCAGACCACCTTGATGTCATTGTCGGTAAAAGTCATGGCCGCGATAATGGCATAATCGCTTCTGGTGAAGCTGCTAAGCATGACCGGTATCTGAGCCACGGTGACCATATCGAGCCCGCCTTCGGTTAGCATGGTTCTGAACGCGGTTCTACCCGAATCAAACTCCCTTATTTCGACGTCGAGACCCTGCTCCCGGAACATGCCTCTGCTCTCCGCAATCCACACCGGCGCCGATAGGATACTGGTTTCCACTCCGAACCTGATTCTCCCAAGCGGTTCCTGCGCCTGCTGGCCGCAGCCGAGAAGCTGCGCCATCAGAGCGGAAAGCAGCACGGAAAGCTGGAATCTAAGCACGATTCTCATGATACCTTTATTGCGAATC
Organism: Chloroflexota bacterium; assembly: GCA_016190625.1. GTDB lineage: Bacteria > Chloroflexota > Dehalococcoidia > JACPQF01 > JACPQF01 > JACPQF01. The sequence goes on from JACPQF010000125.1 coordinate 1,319, forward strand.
GGAATACGGGAAGGTTCCCCGTCCATCGGCCACCCAATCCCGGACTGAGGTGAAGCTACGTTCAATTATACACTAGCCATCATCCAGGCGCTAGGCGTGCGATCAGCAAGCGGGATTCAGCCGCGGCTTTTTGCCTTGGCCCGGCCCTCGGCGGTGAGGAGCTTCTTGCGGAGGCGCAGGCTCTTGGGGGTGACCTCGAGGAGCTCGTCGTCCTGGAGGAAGTCGAGGCTTTGCTCGAGACTGAGGATGGTGGGTGGCGTGAGGATGACGGCGATGTCGGCGGTGGAAGACCGTACGTTGGTCTGCTTCTTCTCCTTGGCCACGTTCATTTCGATGTCCCCCGCCCGGGAGTTGAGGCCGACGATCATCCCCTCGTAGACCTGGGTTTGGGGCGGAATGAAGGTGATGCCCCGGCCCTGGGCGTTGTTCAGGCCATAGGTGACGGCTTTGCCGGAATCCGAGGCGATGAGGACGCCGTTGCGGAGGTTCGGCAAGGGGGCGCCCACCGGATCGAAGCGAAGGAACAGCGAGTTCATAACCGCCGTTCCCCGAGAGAGGTTGAGCGATTGGCTGCGAAGGCCGAGGAGGCCGCGGGTGGTTATCTCGAACACCAGCCTCACGCTGCCGTCGGCGTTGTCGGACTGGGAGTGGAGGACGCCCTTACGGCGGCCCACCTCGCCCGCCATGGCGCCGATGTACGCCGGATCGACGTCGATAGTGAGCTCCTCGACCGGCTCGCAGTCCACGCCGCCGATCGTCTTGACGATGACCTGGGGCTTGCCGACCTGCAGCTCGTAGCCCTCGCGGCGCAGGTTCTCGATGAAGACAGAGAGGTGAAGCTCGCCCCGTCCCGACAGGATGAACTCGCCGGCCTCGCCCATCTCCAGACGTAGCGAGACGTTGGTCTCTAGCTCGCGCTTGATTCGCTCGAGGATCTGCTGGCTGGTGACGTTTCGTCCCTCCCGACCGGCGAAGGGCGAGGTGTTGGCCATGACCGCCATCTTCAGCGTCGGCTCGCCGATTTCGATGGTCGGCAGAACGTCGGGCGCGGCGCTGTCGGCGATGGTGTCGCCGATGCCAGCGTTCTTGATGCCGGTAACGGCTACAATGTCCCCCGCTTCCGCCGCCTCAACCTCCAGTCGCTTTAGGCCTTGGCTGACCAGAACCTTGTCGATGCGAGCCGCCTCGCAAACCTCACCGCCCTTTATCAGAGTTACCGATAGGCCCGGTCTGGCGACCCCCCGCCGGATCCGGCCGATGGCGTAACGGCCCCGATAGCTATCCCAATCGAGGGCAGCGACGAGCATCTGGAAAGGCCCTTTGACGCTGGCTTCCGGCGGCGGCACGTGCTCCAATATAGCCTCGAAGATGGGCGTAAGGTCGGCAGGTCCTTCGACGTCGTCCGGCAAGGTGGCCCAGGCCTTACCCTCGCGCGCCACGGCGTAGTATATGGGGAAATCGAGCTGACGCTCGTCGGTGGCGAGGTCCAGAAAGAGGTCGTAGGTCTTGCTCACCACCTCCGCCGCGCGGGCGTCGCGCTTGTCGATCTTGTTGACCACGACGATGGGACGCAGGCCGCATTCCAGTGCCTTCTTGAGGACAAACTTGGTTTGGGGCATCGGCCCCTCCTTGGCATCGATGACGAGAAGGGCGCCGTCCGCCATGTTGAGGGTGCGCTCGACCTCGCCGCTGAAATCGGCGTGGCCTGGCGTGTCGATGATGTTGATGCGCGTATTATTATAGGTAACGGCGGTGTTCTTGGCGAGGATGGTGATTCCCCGTTCTCGTTCCTGGTCGTTCGAGTCCAGGATCAAGGTCTGGCTCATCGCCGCCTCGTTTTCCCTAAATGTCTTCGATTGCTTCAGCAGTCCATCGACCAGCGTAGTCTTCCCATGGTCGACGTGGGCGATAATGGCAACGTTCCGCAGTTCCATGAAAAAGCTCGACTCCCCGCACACAGTATAGATCAAACCTACAAACCTTACCCTGTAATCGAGGATTTGTCAAACCGCCACCGCCGCCATTTCACCATTTTCCGTCCTTCTCACTGCGCTGCCTTCGACATTCTTCCTTAGCCCATCTTCAAGAAGCTTCGGAGTAGGACCTTTTTCTCACTATTCGCCCTACCATCTTGCTATTCCCTGTGAACTACCAGGGCATTAAACTGGAGGCGAGATTATTGATGGGCTGGCTGCTGTTTGACTCCCACGACTAATTATTTGAGCGGCGCGGAGGTGCGGTTGTGATTCGGGGAACCCGAGGCTGGTTTATTGCCATGCTGCTGTCTGCGGCCGTTGCCGCTATCCTTCTATCCGCGCTCTTTGGCCAGGACGCCGCAGTCGGCGCCCCCCCGACCGCATTGAACTACCGGGCCTTCCTGCCGATTGTAGCCAACGGTTACTGGCAACGGGATCTGCCCACGCCGAGCTCCTGGGGCACGCCGCCGCCTACGCTGACGCCGACGTCGACGCCGATTCCCACCTCGACGGCGACCCCGTCGCCCACGCCGCCACCCGGGTCGACGGCGACTCCAACTACTACGCCTTCGCCGACACCACGGCCCGGATCCACGGCCACACCCACCGCCACGCCGTCGCCAACTCCGACCTCTACGCCTGCGCCGACGCCGATCAACGTCCATCTGCTAGGGGTTTGGATGGGCGGCGGGGATGGGACCACCGTCAACGACCTCAAGGGTTCGGGCGCAGCGGCAACTCGCCTAACCTTGATGTGGCGATACGTCGAACCGGTCTACACCAACCCGCCGACCTATTACTTCGACAACTATGACGGCCTCTTCGCGGCGCTGGCGGCGGCGGGCATAAATCCTAGCGTGGAGATCAGAGGAAACCCCGATTGGGCGGCGAGCACCATCTGCGGACCGCTAGACAAGCCAGGTGGGCTAACTGCCTTCGGCCGCTTCCTTCAGGCCCTCGTGGCCCGCTACAGCGCGCCCCCCTACAACGTGAAGAACTGGGAGTTGTACAACGAGGCCGATAACACGGATCCGGTCACCATCGGACTATACTTGGGCGGCTGCTGGGGAAACTATCCGAATGAGTACACCTCCATGCTTCAGGTTGCCTACGGAGCGATCAAGCGAGCCGACCCAACGTCTCAGGTCCTCTTCGGCGGCCTCGCTCACGAGGACGTAGCCGTCTTCAACATGAACTTCATCGACCAGGTGCTGGCGGCCGGAGGCGCCAACTACTTCGACGTCATGAACATCCACTATTACTCGAGCTTTGACCCCAACTGGTCGGCCTATGGCACCGACGTCTTGGGCAAGGTGCAGGCCGTCCGGCAGATCATGGCCAACCACGGAGTTGACAAACCCATGTTCATCTCCGAATCCAGTTGGACCAGCACTCCACAGGGCTCGCCTGACTTGCTGGAACAACAGGCCCGGTATGTGCCCAAGGTGCTTTCCCGGAGCATAGCGGGAAATGTGTATGGGGTCCTGTGGTTCAATCTACTGGACAATCAGAATAGCGACTATCCCTATGGTCTGCTGGACGCGAACTTGCAGCCCAAGCCAGCCTATTATGCCTACCAGGAGGTAGCTCTAGAGCTTGGCAATGCCGGCGCTGTCCGATCGCTATCTCCCAGCGACCTAGGCGCTAGCGGCGGCATCGAAGGGTACGCCTTCAACGTCGGTGGCCGCTGGCTGTGGGTGATCTGGTCGACCAGCGGCCAGGTCACCGTCACCGTGCCGGGGGAAGCGACTTCCGCCCGGGACAAGTTTGGCCAGACGGTGCCACTAACTGGCAGAGGCTATCCCACCACCCTCCAACTGGACGAAAGCCCGATCTACGTGCGATTCTAAGCAGCTGCAGCTATCAGCGGTCAGCCGGCAGCCCTTCTTCGGAAGGGCCTGCAGCTCTATGAGGGCCGGTCAAGCAGATCCCAGAAAGTTGCTGTCAGACGATCAGTAGCAGGCTACTCACTGCCTAGTTTCGCTAGGCTGGCGGCTGAAAGCTGATGGCTGACAGCTACCCAGCTTGATCCCTGCCGGGCCGCATGATATGATTGGGCAGAAGATGGCAAGAAGGAGGAAGTCGAAATGGCGGATTACAGCCGGTTCGAGTCGTTGCTGGTCGAGAGGGAAGACACGGTCCTGGTGGTAACCTTTAACCGTCCCCAAGCCCGCAACGCTATCACCATCAACAATGGGATGCACAAGGAGATCGAGGATTTGTTCAGCGAGGTGGCGACGGATCGCGGGGTCAACGCAGTTGTGATCACAGGCGCAGGGAAGGCCTTCTGCGCCGGAGGAGATGTCAAAGGAATGGCCAATCGCGCCGGCGATGAGTCGTCACGATTGTTGAAAGCCCCGTCAACCACAGGCAGCGCTAGGAGATTGATCGTCAACATGCTGGAGGTGGAGCAACCGATCATCGCCGCCGTGAACGGCGACGCCATCGGGCTGGGGGCAACTATTGCCCTCTTCTGCGACGTCGTGATCGCCGCCGAGAACGCCCGCATCGCCGACACTCACGTCAAGGTGGGGCTGGTCGCCGGCGATGGCGGCGCCGTCATTTGGCCGCTTCTGGTCGGCGTGAACCGGGCCAAGGAGTACCTGATGACGGGCGACATGCTCTCCGCGCGCGAGGCGGAGCGCATCGGCCTCGTCAACAGGGTGCTGCCGGACGTGGAGGTCCTGCCAGCGGCAAAGGAGCTTGCTCAGCGTCTGGCCAGCGGGCCGACTCTCGCCATCAGATGGTCCAAAGCATCGATCAACAAGGTTCTCCGCGAGCAAGTCAATCTCGTGCTCGATACGTCGCTAGCCGTGGAAAGCCTGTCCATGCTCACCGACGACCACGCCGAGGCGGCCAGGGCTTTCGGCGAAAAGCGGCCAGCCGTGTTCCGCGGTCGGTAGCGGATCGAACCGCTCAAAGATGGGTACGGTGTCAGCGGACAAGCGGATGGTGGATCGGATAAACGGATACTTGACCCGAGACTCGGCGCCTCGGGCGGTTATCCGGGATACTCGATGCTTCGGTCTCCCCCCAAGCGGGGTCGCGTTTGGCTCGCCGATGATCTTCCTCGCCATCCGCTTATCCGTCCTCCTATCCGCTTATCTGCTGACGCCGTTCCCTTGTGATGGCCCGGCGTCCGATGAGTCCTAGTGCAAAACCTGGTTATTCGCTGACGCTGCACCCCTTTTCTGTATAGTGGACCCGTAAAACTGGACACGAAAACGCCGAATAATAAGTTAGAATGGCGACATGAGAAAGCGCTACTCGAACACGTTTAAGGCACAAGTTGTCCACGAGGTCCTGAGGGAGGAGAAGACCGTTACGCAGATC
>JACPQF010000123.1 GCA_016190625.1 Chloroflexota bacterium
CCGCTCTGCCTAGCTTGCTAGGACGGAGCCCTTCACCACCCTACCTACTTAGCCATAAAGCGTACGCTATCTCTCCTCACCTCTACAACCAATCCTGCCATTACCAGGCTCCTGGTCTACAAATAATTCAGCCCGGGACAAGCCAGGGGTCCAGTAGCCTCAGCCATGTCTAACCTCCGCATACTCACAGGCTTATCACCTCTTCTGGCGAGTACTGAATGGAGAAGCTTTTCTTGGACTTGGCAGCAGGCTTGCGGCGCTGCCGCCCTCGTCCAGACTCCTGCTCGAGGTCCACCGTAGCACCTCTCAAGATGGTCGTCTGGTGAGGAAACCTCCTACCAATTATATCACAGCACCGGAGGCCATGAGTGCATCCGAGTCCGGTTTTTAGCCGCCGCCCATCATGGCGAAGAGCTTGGGGACCATGGGGCCGAGGATGACGATGTAGATGGTGGGCAACATGAAGAGCGCCATGGGAATCAACATTTTAATCGGGGCCTCGTGGGCCAGCTTCTCCGCCCTCTGCCGCCTTCTCATTCTTATCTGCTCCGACTGGATGCCGAGGATGCGGGAGATGCTGACGCCGAGCTGGTCGGCCTGTATCACTGCGGCGATGAAGCTGGTCACGTCTTGCACGTCGCACCGGCCGGACATGCCTCGCAAGGCTTCTTTCCGCTGCTTCCCCATACGCACCTCGACGATCACCCGGTCGAACTCCTGCGTCAGGGCGTTGTTCCACTTGTCCGCCACCTTCTGCATGGCCGCGTCGAATCCCAAGCCTGCTTCCACGCTAATGGTCAGTAGGTCGAGGCAGTCGGGCAGGGCCAGTTGAATCTCCTTGTGCCTGGCAGTGATCTTCGATTTGAGCCAGAAGTTTGGCAGGTAGAAGCCGGGGACAGCGCAGGCCAAAGGGGCGAGAATCAGGAAAGAGGGCGGACCGCCTGACGCCAGCATGAGCAGGAAGACTACCACGGCGATTCCCACCGCGGCCAATCCCTTTGTTCCCAAGAAGTCGTTCACGTGGAGGTTGTTGGGGTTACCGGCCAGCATGAGGTCCCGCCGGAGCTGGTCGATGGTGCTCTGGGGCGTTCGTCTGGAGATAAACCGGGACAATTTGGTGACCAGTGGCCTCACCACCCGCTCGTACAGCGGCTGCTGGAGCTCGATCTCCTCCAGCGTGCTGGGGCGAACGGCGTAGGTTGTCAGGCGTGTTTGGATGGCATCCGCCTTCTTCGGCATGGCCAGACCGCCGAAGAAAAGAAGTATGGCCACCATCACCAGCAGGGCGACGAGAGCAGGCAATAACATTGGGCCTCCCAATTACGAGCTTCCAGCCATCAGTCCTTCCAAGAAGGACCATCAGCTTAGGAAGCATGAGCCAAAGCTGACGGCTGACGGCTGACAGCTACTCAAACCTTGATGCTCACTGTTTTCCTGATCACCATAAAGCCGATGGATATGAGCACCAGCCCGCCAATCGGCATACAAAGGTAGATGCCCCGGAACATCGGCAGCATGTATTCCCTGTTGATTAGAAAGAGCGCGAGGGCGAGAAGAACCGGCAGGGCGGCCACGATGTAGCCCGCGTATTGCTGCTGGGCGGTGAGCGTTTGCACCTCCCCCTTTATCCGCACCCGCTCCCGAATGGTGTGGCCGATGGTTTCGAGAATCTGCGAGAGGTTCCCCCCCACCTCGTGCTGGATGTTTATGGCCGTCACCATTAGATCTAGGTCCTCGCTGTCGATCCGCCGCACCAGATTGGCCAGCGCCTCCTCGGGAGAAAGACCAAAGCTGACCTCACGCACCACCCGCCTGAACTCCTCACAAGTTGGCTCCGGCGCCTCCTTGGCCACCATGTCCATGGACTGGAGGAGGCTGTAGCCACTACGGAGGGAATTGGCGAAAAGGCTGATGGTATCGCCGAGTTGGTCGTTGAAGGCTTTCAGACGGGCTTTCTGCCGCCGGCGAACAAAAAGACGGGGGGCGAAGAAGCCGACGATAAGCCCTACCACGCCGAAAAGAAGTCCACCACCAATGAAGCCCACGATGGCGCCAAACAGGCTGGTTAGGGCATTGACCACGAGGTACTCGGCGACGGTCAGCTTCAAATTGGCTCTCGCCAGCTCCCGGGAGATGTTTTGGGCAAAGGTTTGCCTGGCAATCGCCTTGTCCAGCTTGGCGCCGAGGACCGATTCCTTATCGCCCTTGCCCGAGCGCGGCCCGCCCTCTCGACGGCCGGCAAACTGTCCGAGTCGCTCGCCGAACTCGTTGCCCGACGTGATCGACCGGTTCAAACCGACGAAAAAGGCGACGACGCCGGCGACTATGGCAACACCCACGAACGCGGACAACAGCATAGTCGTTTTCACTCCTCTCGACCCGAGGCTCAGGCGGTACTGCATACCGTAGGGGCGGACGGCCGTCCGCACCTACTGTTCGCCCCTACGCCGTCTGCAAACCTACCACGGCCTCATATCGACGCCAAAGACGCTGGGTGGCAAGAAGATGTTCGCCTCCTCCAGCCTGGTGGTGAACTTCGGCCGGATGCCGGTTGGGCGCAGCCGGCCCATTATCTTGCCGTCCTCCACCCCGGTTTGCTCAAAGACGAAGATGTCAGAGAGAACGATGACGTCTCCCTCCATGCCCTGCACCTCCGTGACATAGGAGATCTTGCGGGTGCCGTCGCGTAATCTCTCCTGAAAAACGATCAGTTGAATGGCCGAGCTAACCTGCTCGCGGATGGCCCTCAGGGGCAGCTCCATTCCGGCCATCAACACCATGGTCTCCAGCCGGGCGAGAGTATCCCTGGGACTGTTGGCGTGAGCGGTGGTGAGTGAGCCGTCGTGGCCCGTGTTCATGGCCTGGAGCATATCCAGCGCCTCGGCGCCCCGGCACTCGCCGACCACTATGCGATCTGGCCTCATTCGCAAACAGTTGATGACCAGATCGCGAATGCTGACGGCTCCCTTTCCCTCGATGTTGGCCTTGCGCGTCTCCAGCGTGATGACGTGCTCCTGCCTGAGCTGCAGCTCGGCAGCGTCCTCTACCGTGACGATCCGCTCGTCGGCGGGAATGAAGGACGACAGGACGTTGAGCAGCGTCGTCTTGCCACTGCCCGTGCCGCCGGCCACTACGACGTTGAGGCGGGCGATGACACAGGCCTTGAGGAACTCCGCCAGCTCGGGCGACATCGAGCCAAAGCCGATGAGGTCGTCCACGGTGAGCGGCGTTCGGGAGAATTTCCTGATGGTGATAACGGGCCCAACCAAGGACAAAGGGGGAATGATGGCGTTCACCCGTGAGCCATCTGGTAAGCGGGCGTCGACCATGGGAGAGCTTTCGTCACATCTTCTTCCCAGCGGAGAAATGATTCGGTCGATGATCCGGCGAACGTGGTCGTCATTCTCAAAGGCGACGTCCGCCCGCTCCAGCTTTCCCTTGCGCTCGATGTAGATCTTGTTGGGACCGTTCACCATGATTTCTGTAACCGTGTCGTCTGAAAGCAATGGCTCGAGCGGTCCGAAGCCTACGATGTCGGCTGCAACCTGCTCGAAGAGGCGCTGCCTCTCCGACCGGGTGAGGAGTATTCCCTCCTGCTCGAGGACGCCGTCGAACAGTTGCTGGATGCGCACTCTGATCAGTTCCAGGTTGGAGGTGTCGGCGTTAAGGTCCAGCTCGGCTATCAGCTTGTTCTGGACTCGTGTTTTGAGGTCCAACGAGAGGTCAGGGCTGCCGAGGGCGGCGTTGGCTCGCCGCCCTGAAGCCTCCTCTTTGGCCGGCTGCTGGGGTGTAGCGCCAGGAGCCGCAGTGGGGGCCGGGTTCCTGAAGGTGCTTGTTCCCCCTTCGATGCGCCTCAACAGTGACATTGGCTATCTCCCTCTTCGGTCATGGTCGTTTCCGGAATAGCCCCAGGCGGCCGCCGATCCCCTTGGCCTTCGGCTGCCCATCCTGATGGCCTGTTGCTTCTTCGGATTCGGCAATTATGCTGGCCAACGATAGGACGTCTTTGGCCAGCGGGCTCTCTTTGCTGCTTATGATGAATGGGACCCCCCGATTGACGGCAAAAGTGGCCAGCTTCCAATCGTTCACTATGCCGCTCGTCACTTTGTGCTTCACGTTCGCCTCGATTTCGCCTATGTTGATGCCGCCATGGCTGTCGACCCGGTTGACCACCAGCGCGAGCTTGGATGGATGATAGCCTAGCACTTCGATCGTCTCCAACAGCAGTTTGATGTTTTTGAGCGCCGTCACTTCGGGCGTAGTCAACACCACGATCTTGTCCGCAACATCGAGAATGGAGAGCATGACGTCCTGAAACGAGTGCATGGTGTCGACCACGATATAGTCGAAGAGACTTCGCAGCTTGGCGAGTATCGTTCCTAGATGCTCGGCTGTCACCGTCTCTCCCATCTCCGGCCTGGGAGGCGCCAGAAGCACTTTGACCCCCGACGCATGGTCGACCATCACGTCCTGAATGAGGTCGACGTCGAGGTCGCCGCCGACGGCGGTCAAATCGGCAAGCGAGTTCTTCGAGATAAGGTTCAGCATGACGGCGACGTCGCCAAATATGAGGCTGCAATCCAGCAGCGCCACCCGCCTGCCGGTTTGCAGCTTCAAAGCGCAGGCGAGATTGACGGCTACGGTGGTCGTGCCGGCGCCGCCCTTGGGACTGAAGATGGCGATCACCTTGGCCCGCTCGACGGGAACGGTGGCGGCAGAGGCAGCGCCGGTTGGCGTCGGGGCTGTGGGGGCGACGAGGGTGCGATAGCGATGCCCGTCTCGCTCGTGGACCATATGGATGCTGCCAACCAGGTCGTCCGTGCTGAACGGCTTGATGAGGTAATCGCTGGCGCCCGCCACCATAGCCCGCCTCAGGTACTCCTGTTCACCCTGAACCGACATCATGATGACGGCGCTGGCGGGCGCCTCCGCCCGCAGCCTCTCGGCAGCGCGGATCCCATCGACGCCGGGCATGTTGATATCCAAGAGCACGACGTGGGGCGTAAGCTCCTTTGCCTTCTCGATCCCCTCGAGGCCTCCCGCTGCCGTATCGACGACCTCGATGTCTTCCTCGAAGTAGAGCATCTTCCTGAGATTCTCCCTGGTGTCGAGGTTATCGTCGACAATTAAAACGCGAATCGTCTCGCCGGACACCGTCTCATCACTCCTACTTGCTGGGCGGCCGCTGCAGCCGGTATTTCTCCACTAGATAATCGATAGTCACCGGATCGGTCGCCGCCTTGGCGTCGTCCCCGGCCGCCCGCAGCACCATGTCGACGTTCAAGGTCTCGAGGTACTTCAGGACGAGGGCATCTTGCTCGCTCACCTCGAAGAGGAACAGGGTGCCCGCGCCCTGCCCTGCCTTGGCTCCGGCGCCTACCGAGCCGATGGCAAATATCTTCAGCGCCTGCATCGTAGTCGCAACCTGGTTGCTGTTGGTCCCCGGCGCTATAACGACGAGGTCGACGACGTCGCCAGCGTGAATGGCGCCCGAGGATATAATGCCTCCCGCTCCGCCGAGGTTGACGGCCACTAGCACTTTGCCTTTTTCCAGGGCGTAGGCGACCCCGCTGCCGCCTTTGGTATCGGCGACTTGCGACCCCAGAACGGGCTGTCCGGCAAACAGCGGCATCACGCTAAACTTGTTGGCTCCCGCGTCGATGGCCGTGAGGGCGCCGGGTGGAATGTTTTCCTGCGGCCACTGTTGAACACGGAGCATTCCCGCGTTCACTAGGGTGCGCTCCGGAATGTTCACGGCGGCCACGAGAACGGGGCGTTTGGGCACATCGTCAGGTCGACTGCTCGCTCGGGCCAGCAACAGGAAAGCCATGCCACCGGCTATCAAGGCCACCACTGCCCCCAGAATCATAAGTACGCAGCCACCTCGCTTGCGGCCCATTAAGCGCTCCTCCTATCAATCATTCTACCCGAGCCTCCCTACTTCATCAGGTACTCGCCGGCCAGGCCCTGATTTGGACAGTACTGCGTCCAGCGGATCGTGAGATTGGACCCCGAGATGTCCACCGTCTGTCCCACAACGGCCCCCAGCAAAGTCGACGTTCCGTTGGTCGAGCCAGACAGGCTCACCCGCCCGTTGGGAGCGTAGAGCAGACCCTCCCAGAGATTATTATTGCCGGTAAGCTCTATTACGTTCCCCGAGTCGGAGCAGACATTGCCGGATTGCTTGTCTGTGTAGAGAACTATGCCGCCGAGAGAGCAGGCATTCTGGGGCGGCTGAAAAAGCTTCAACTGATTGTCGCCGCCCTTGATAGATATGACGCCGCGCGAGACGATGGTTACGGTGCCGGAAACGCCACCGTTGAAGCTAACGTTACCCGTCACATAGTAAAGACCGGTTCTCAACGTCCGCGAGACGTTGTCGAAGTACGTCTGGTTGTTGCTGTCCCTCGTCGTCTTGGCTAGGTCGCCCGAGACATAGTAATACTGCGAGCCAGCCGCTACCGCCGCCAGTCCGCCGGGCTGGAAGTCCTGCATTCTGAATCGGAACGGGCTCGGCTCTACGACACCCTCGACCGGATAGGGCACCGAGCCGGCGTAGTTGACGTTGGGACCTTGAACGCCGCCTACAGACTCCACGTTGCCCGCGATGGTCGTCCCGCCACCACCACCGCCGATTTGGATGTTGCCGTTGGAGTGCAGCCCGCCTTCGATGGTCGAGCTGCTGGCGTTCCAGCCGATGCTGCCACTAGAGCAGTTCGTCGTGCTGCCGGCCCAGATGGCCCAGTTGCCGGGGCCGATGGGATCCGGAAATCTGGCCGTGGCCAAAGCCGAGGCCCGCGTGCGCTTGATCCCGATTATCCCCATGAAAAATGTGTTAAAGGTCGTCTGCCCTTCTACTTTCACGCCCTTGGCCAGTTGGGGAATGCTTCCGCTGCCGACCGCCGAGAGATCGGCCTCGTTGGGAGCGATGTAAGTGCCTACCACGGTTATCCCACCTCGTGGGCTGTTTCGATTGGCGTACTCTTGCATCCTGGCCAGCACGCCAGCATCCGTGGCGCCGCCGCTGGCTACCTCGCGCGCCGCGCCGAGGGCCGCGGCATCCACTGCCGTCTGCACCAATCTCCTCTGAGCGTACACGTAGCCCGCGTCGAGAACGAGGGCCAACATGGCCACCATGGCGATCATCGCCACGGAAATGATGACGATGGACTGCCCCTCTTCACGTTTTGCGAAGCCTCGCGTCCTGATGGCATCTACCGTAGGGGCGGACGGCCGTCCGCCCCTACGGAGTTTGTTGCCCATGTCTCTACTCCGTAATCATCGACGAAGAAGACCGCATCACGATCAGGCCCTTTGGCACGATGCCGCTAATCGGCGAATAGGTGTACGCAGCGGTGGCGCTGATCACCAGTCCCCAGGTATTGCGTTTCTGCCAGTCGTCTTCCGGCAGCACGTGGACATCCAGGTTGCCGGCCTGAAGGCCAAAGCCCTTGCTTCGCCCGGCGGCGATGGCGGCGGCGTTGCTCCTGGGATTAGCCGCCGTATCCATAAAGTCCTGTTCTGTAAGGGGTTGGTGCGAGCGCGCCACGGCGTAGCGCACCGCCTCCCTCGACACATTCGACACTGTGTTGTATTGCCAAACTCCGATTCCGATATCGAACACGCCGATCATGGTCAACAATAAGAAGGGGACAACCAAGACGAACTCGATTAGGGATTGTCCCTTCTGCTCCGAAAACGACTGCCGCTTCCCATTCATGATCGCCGTCTCACTTTGCCTGTAGAGGCGTCCAACTGCAGGCTCAGGGCCGTCTTGGTTTGCTTGTCCAATAGGGTAAGCTCCCAGGTTGGCGGCTGGCCTCCCTCGGCGCCCTGTAATATGGCGTGGGCGTCAGCCTGGGCGTGGCCGGCCAGAAAGTCCTGGCCCCCGTTTTCGAGAAAGAACCTCAGCGCCTGCGGGCTATCTACCTTCCAGTCGACAAAAGTGAGCGATTGGCCGTCCGAGGGAAACTCCCCTTCTCGAATGCCCTGCGCCTTTCCCTCGCTCACGGTGACGATGTAGCCCATCAGCTTGCCGCCGCGCCGGGGGACCCAGCCCTCTGGCTGGGTCAGCCCCCGGCCCGGCGGCGAGACGAAATAGAAGGCCCAGGCGGTCTTGCCTTCCCGAAGCTCCGCCGGATTGGGGTTATGCCAGGTTGCCCGTACGCTTCTCAGCTCGGCGTCCCGCCGCCATTCTCTCGCCGCTTGCTCCGCGAGAGGATACGCTTCTCTCGCGCTGCTGGTCGCCAGCTCCATCTGCGGCCGGTCAGCCAATTTCGTCGCGCCAAAGCGAAGCGAACAACCCACGGACGAAGCAAATCCACATGCTGCCAGAAGTAAGCACATCTTGAGCTGTAAACTTGCCTTCACCCGAGGCGGAGTGATTTCGGAAAAAAGGCGGTGGGAACCCTCACCCTTCCCTCTCCCTTGTGCGCAAGGGAGAGGGCTATCATACTCATTCGGCAGCGTGCCATCATCCCCTGTCCCTTGTGCGCAAGGAAGAGGGTGGAGCTGATCCTCTCTCCTGTTGAAACGGGCGAGGGTAAGGGTGAGGGCGCCCCGTTCGCATCCCGCCATCATCTTCGAAGTAGCCATCTCTATTAGATTCCTACTCATAGCTCGCTACCAACTGAAAAGGAAGAGATCCGTTCCGGACGAATCCGTTCCTGACGTAACAAGCACGCCGACCCGCGTGTCGGCGAACAACTGGCCGCTTACCTCCGCCTCGCCGACCACCGAATAGGTGCCGGGAGGAAGCCCGCCGATCTGGAAATGTCCTTCGAGATCGGAGAAGCCCGACGAGACCAAAACGCTGCCGCTGTAGACATAGATAGCTATCCTGCCCTGAAGGGTCCAGGTCCCGTTGGCGTAGACGTACGTATCGCCGCTGATCGAGCCTGGCTGGGGGGTGGCCGTGGGCGTCGCCGACGGCGTGGGCGACTCCGCTGGCGTGCTGGTGGGCGTTGGCGTTTCTACGGGCGTGCCGGTGGGCGTGGCCGACACCAAGGGAGTGGCGGTCGCCGTCGGCGTGGCCGCTGCGTTCACCCAGATGGTATAGGGATTGCTGACGTTGTTACTCTCGTCGCCCTCTGGAACGTCGCCGTTAGAATCGATCTGGCTGTAGAGCAGATGCATGCCCGTGCCGGAAAACCGCGTCGTAAAGACGAGCGACATTGAGCTGCCGGCGCCGAGATAGCTCACAGCTTGCCATGCCGCCCCCTGCTGAATGAGCGCTGGCGGCGCCGGTGAGGGGTCGACGTACAGGTCTACCCAGAACAAAGTACTGATGGGAGCGAGACCCTGATTACGAAATACGATGGTGACGGTGACCGGCTGCTCGACCACGATGCCATAGTTTGACGGGTCGGTGCTGATAGATACGGGAAACAAGTCAGGATATGGCGTTGGCGTGGCGCTGGGCGCCGGCGTAATGGTGGGGGTGGCGGATGGGGTTGGCGTGTTGCCACAGACCACCGAAATCATGTTCGACGGATACGATTCGACGTGGTTGCCATTCACCGCCGTGACGTAATACCTGTAAATCGAGTTTGCGCTCGCCGGCTCATCCGCAAGGGTGGAAGCCGTGGTCGAGACCCACTGCCAGGTGCTGGTGGCGCCAGAGTACTTGTAAACGTAGTAGTTGGCCGCGCCAGCCACGGAGTTCCAGGAGAGAGAATGGTAGTAGTTGGCGCCGTTGCTGGTGCAGGTTCCGGAAAGCGTCGGCGAAGACGGCGGCGACGAGGTGGACGTCGGCGTGGGCGTGGCAGAGGATAGAGTGATGTCAGCCGCCGTCACGCTCTGGCTGCAGGGCAGATAAGTGGAAGTCCAGTTGGAGGTGTAGCCGGACTTGGCAGCGGATATCTCGTACTGCCGGTTTCCTATGAGCGGCGTACCACCAAAGTCGACGGTGAAATTGTAGGTGCCGGACCCGCCAGTGGTGGCGGTGTTAATGGTCTGTCCGTCCATGATCAGCGACACCGTGACGCCTGCCGACTTCGATCCGTCCGGATTGTAAACCGTGCCACCAACCGCGGTGCCGGTGCACGTCTGGGGCGATGGCGGCGTGGCGGTGGGAGTGGGAGTAGCCGTGGCGGTCTGGGTCGCCGTACCGGTGGGGCTGGCCGTGGGCGTCGCCGTGGGATTGGCCCTCGTTACCCAGCCACTGGCCACCGCTCCGGTGCTGGCCGAGAAGATGATCTCGTGGTCGGCGACCAGCAAGGGACTGACGGTGATGCTGAACGTGCCAGACGGCGATACCGTGCCCGTCCCGATGGTCGGCCTCCCGTCGGCGGTCATGTCCCTCACCTCGATGGTAGCTCCCACGGCGGTCGAGCCGGCGACGTAGCCATCTCCCTCCGTCATCTCGTAGACGACGATGGGAAAGGGCGTGGCTGTAGCCGTCGACGTATTGGTCGGAGTAGAGGTCGCGGTGCCGGTGGCGGTGGCCGTGGGCGTCCAGGTCGCCGTGGCGGTCGCCGTCGGCGTGGCGGCAATGTAGAGCAGGGGCGATGCCGTGGCGCTCAGAGTATTCTGGCCAGATTCAGTGCGCGCTGCGACGGTGTGGTAGGAGCCGGAGGTGCTAGCCGGGACGATGAAGCTGGCTGGACCAAAGCAGCCGGCGTTGTCCGTAGTGGAGGTCCAGCCGTCGGCGCCATCCCAAGAGATCGTCACTGTCTTATTCTGGTGGAAATTGCAGCCTCTGATGGTCAGGGACTCGCCGCTAAAGGCAGTAAAGCTGCTCAAGGTTATCCAGGCCGCGGCGGGCGTGGGCGTGACCGTCGGGCTTTGCGTGGGCGTGCCCGTGGGAATGGTTTGGGCCGTCGCCGTGGCCGCCGTGACGGCGCTAGCTGTGGCGTTCGCCTGGTCGGCAGCCCAATTGCCGGGAGAAATAGGGATGATCGCGTGAGCAACTAGACCGATGGGATTTGGTATGATCGGCCCTCCCCAGAAGTTCTTCATTAGACCGGAAACCGGGCTGAGAAAGAGGGTAGTGAAGCTGTAGCGGACCGTGACCGTAATGGTGTCGGTCACGCCGAGGCTAGACCTTTCGACCGCCAGAACGCCTCCGGATCCGGCGCCCAGCGTCCCCCCCATTTCCGACTCGACCCGCTGGCGAACAGTGTCCTCGGTGGCGGAAGGATGGACGGATGCGTAGCGAGCCCCTTCCCTTGCGGCGTTGGCAACGGTCACGTAGGCGAAAAAAGTTCTGCCGAGGTCGAGCACGCCGAGCATGACGAGAAGCACAATAGGCATTAGTACTGCCGCCTCGACGAGACTCTGCCCTCTCTGTGCGATTGAGGGCCCGCTCCTGGTCTGAGACATCAAGATCATCCCCTTGGGGGCGTAAACAGAGCCCTATCGATGGCAATCCCCGATAGGGCTCTTCCACTACTACCAATCCCATCTTTGCGGGGTTCTAGATAGCCGCTGTGATGGAGCTGAAGATGTTTCCAATTCTCGGTCCAACGAGAACGAGGACCGCGATCACCACGATGGCGACCAGGAAAATGATCAGCCCATACTCGACCAGGCCTTGTCCTTCTTCGCGCCTCATCAAGCTCCGCACTGTCTTGCTGCCTCCTTTCCAGAAATCCGGGAGGCCGTTGCCGACAGCCATTAGATTAAGAAAAATTACTTGGGGATAATAGATTTTTTCGGCTGTCTAGTCAACTGCTGTCCCTGGGTGTATTATCCAACCTTGCTCGTTATCTTGCAATAGGATTTTAGTAATGGCACATAAGGGGCTGCCGAAATCAGTTGCCTGTCGGAATGGCTGCCGTGAGCCTCGTTCCGTGGCCGGGGGAGCTCTCGATGAGCAACTTTCCGCCCAACATCTCGGCCCGCCCGAACATACCCGCCAGACCGTAGGTTGTGATCCCCCGCTCGCGGGCCATGGCCAGAGCCGCATCCACGTCGAACCCTTGGCCGTCGTCCTCGACGCAGACGTTGGCGCGCTCGCCGTCCAGGTCCAGAACAATTCTCGCCTTATGGGCCTCGGCGTGTTGGGCCACATTCTGGAGCGCTTCTTGCGCGATCCGGAACAGGGCGACCTCCAGGTGCGGATCCAGACGGCGCTCCTGCCCGCTGGCCATGATCTCCACCGTAAATCCACATTTCTCCCGAAGCGCGTCTACGTATTTCCTGAGAGTCGGCAGCAGCCCGAGGTCGTCGAGGGTCATGGGGCGCACGTCAAAGACGAAACGGCGAGTATCGCGCAGATTGCTGGCGACCAGATCTTTGAGATGCTTCAACTCTTCGCGGGCAGTGGTGGGGTCGCGACCCATCAGTCGCTCGCAGATCTCCGCCCTGAGAAGCACGTTGGTCAGGGCCTGAACGGGACCATCGTGGATCTCCCGGGCAATCCGGCTTCGCTCGTCCTCTTGCATCTGCAGGACTCGGCTGGCAGCTAAGCGAGCCGGCGCAGAATCGCCAGCGGTGGTAGCCGTTTCGGAGGAATATAGCGAAAGAAATGAGGTTCCCTTGGCTCCGGCCGAGGCGCCAACCGAGGAAATCGTATCGATCGTCCTTTGCAGTAACTCGATATGGCTTTCGAGGGATCGTCGCCGGCTCTGCAACTGCTCGGACTGAGATTGCATCATTAGCAGTCGCAACTGGCTATCGGCAGAAGACGTGAAGATCTGGCGGAGGTCTTGACGACTGTAGCCTTCGAGATTGGCCTCGGCCTCGCGCTGCTTGGCCTTGGCCTGGCTGCTGCGCTGAGTTAAGCGCTCAACCTCTCCAGTCGTCTGCCGGATCAGGAGGAGCAGCTCGCCGAGGTCGGCCTGGGCCTGGCTCAGCTCCTTTACGGCGAAGGCCTCAAGGTCGCCTAGGTGTTTGGCTGGGGAATCAGCTTGCACCAGTCCAACCCCTATTTGCCGCTAATCCATCTTGATCCAGCCTCGCCTCAGAGCAAAGACCACCGCTTCGGTCCGGTCGTTGACGGCCAGCTTACGAAGTATCGACGTGATATGATTCTTCACAGTCTGGTCGCTGATTTTGAGCTCTCTGGCGATCTGCTTGTTAGAGTTCCCCTTGGCGATGTAGTCCAGAATCTCGATCTCACGGTTCGAAAGGGGAACAAAAAGCGGCTCGACATCTTGCCCGACCAGAGACAAATCGCGGAACTGCTTCAGCACCCGGGACGCCACTTTGGGTTTCGTCAGAACGCTTTCGTTGATCAGGTACTCTCCCTGAAACACCCGTCGCACAATTACCATTAGGTCGTCACCAGACACATCTTTGGTACAGTAGGCGGCCGCTCCTACCTTGATGGCATTGAATAACTGCTCCTCGTCGTCGTAAGCGGTGAGGACCACCACGGCAGCCTTGGGGAAATTGAGCCTGATCCGCCTCGCCAGTTCCAGCCCGTCCATAGTTGGGAGCTTGACGTCGGTGATCACCACATCCGGACCGAGGGATTTCACCTTCTCGTAAGCGTCCACACCATCTTCCGCTTCGCCCACCACCTCGATGTCGCCGCTAAGAGAGACCACGGAACGTATTCCTTGCCTCAGCAGAGCATGGTCGTCGACTAGTAGGACTTTGATGTTTTCCACTGGAATTCTCCTTGACTAGCGATACTCTCGATGCTCAGACGGCGGTATTATATCACCTGCCGCCATTGCCAGCAAGTTATTTCACCACTTTGGCCGGTAAACTCTCATGTTGTCTGCCCCCGCCGGAACCGCGTAGGGCTGGTCTACCCCAAATACCTCCTCGAATCGGGGGTCGGCGACGATGCTGGGATACCACTTAGGGAAAACTGCGAGGTAATCAGCCTTGCGCGCTTCCAAATAGCTCAGGATCTTCTGCTGGTCCCGCACGTAAGGCCCTAGCTCAGGCGTTATGAGGCCGGCAGTGTCGAGAATGGTCCGGTCGGAAAGGTAGCCGATGGCGCCGATATCGTGGGTTGCGACCAAGGCCCCAGCCGGCGTGTGGTCTCTCAGCCAGCGTGCCGTTTCGACCTGCTCGTCCGTTATGAACTTCACGTCCCAGCCATAAACGACGGCGCCGTTTAGCCACAGAACGAGGAACACCAGCGCGGCGAGAACGCCGTACAGGCGGGCAAGGATCCGCAAGCGAGAGACCGCCAGCAAACCGGCCAGTCCTCCGGCGCCGACCACGACGAGGGGAGGGATAAGTGGCATCAGGTATCGTCCGTGGTGGAACAAGGCCGGCAGCTTCACCATGTAGAGGCCGATCATGGCCAAGGTCCACAATCCGAGAAAGACAACGTAGTTGGCCGGCAGATTGACAGTTGAAGGATAATTCGGTGGCCAGGGATCACCTGGTGTAGGGGCGAACGGCCGTTCGCCCCTACGGTGACTGCGAACACGATGGATTTGCCTGCTGAACCGTGCCATAAAGACGGAGTGCGCGAAACCGGGGACAATCGCCCGGTAGATGGCAAAGGCCACGCCCGGAAGCAGCACGAGCAACGGTCCGCTGGCAAGAGTGGCGACGGCGCCGACGAGGTAGGTCAATCCAAAGCCGAGGCTCAAAGGCCCGGCATAGGCGGCCTGTTTTGCGTAGAAAGTGGAGGGCAGCGGCGTTCCCGAAACGACTTGATTGAAAACCGCGACCGGCAGGACGGGAAGAAACGCCACGCCCAGAGCCAGAACGATCCGGCGCCAAGGCTGCCTGCGCCAAATGAGAGCGGCAAAGGCGAGGAAGACGAGAACGGCCCCCTCGGGTCGCACCGCCGTGGCGAGACCGGCCGCCGCTCCCAGCAAGGAGAGGCGAAAGGGTGAGAGCGTTTCCTGGAGGGAAATCGCCACGAGGTAGATGACGGCGAGGCAGAGGAAGCTGAAGAGGAGCGTCTCCATGCCCGATAGGGCCGCCCAATCGAGCCGCCATTCCAGCAAGAGGGCGACAGAAGAAAGAACCGGCACGTAAGGCCGGCCGGGAAACAGGCGCTTGGCGAGAAGATACCCCAGCCAGGAGATCGAGCCGAGGCAGAGAAGGCCGAGGGCGTAAGCCCAGGGGAGAGAGCCGTTCGGGACCAGATAGCCGGCGCCGAGGAGCGCGGTCCAGAGCGGTGAGGTCGAGGCAGTCGACGCCTGCCCGGGGTTGAAAGCGAACTCGCCCCGCTCCACCAGGTTGCGGGCAAAGGTCTGATGGATCCAGGCGTCGTCCAGAGGGAAACCGGACTCGGCGCCCAGCCAGACCACATAGCCCAGATAGATGGCAACCGTCATGGGAAGGATCAGGAAAACCAACCAGAGCCGTCGTCCCAACATCGTCTCCCGGCCGCAGGGAGGCGCACTCACCCTAACCCTAATACCTTACAAACAACGGGGCTTACGTGGTGGCTCAACCGGTGTGGAACGGGCTATCCGTCTTCCGTAGGGGCGAAGCATTGGCGCTGGACCTTGGATTGAGCCTTCACGCCTCTTCGCCAATGCTTCGCCCCTACGACAGTACCGCACATCTCAGTATGCCCTACGCCACCGCGTAACTCCTGCTATTTGAAAAAGGCATTGACCCTAACCCTGTCCTCCTTCCGCAGAAGGATGGGAGTGAGAGCGCCCAGGGCGGCGCGGCGTGATAATAGAACACCAGTAGACCTCCGGTCAAGAGGCCCGATCGTCCTGACCTGTTTGGTTGCTCATTTGGGTAGGGTGAAGCAGAAGGTGACGAATTTGCCCGGCTCGCTCTCCACCCAGATCTTTCCGCCGTGAGCCTCGACCAGCCCCTTGGAGATGTATAGTCCCAAGCCCAACCCGGGGACCTGCTCGCCTGCTGCGACCTTCGTTCGGTGGAATCGGGTGAACAGGCGTTGCCTATCCTCCACCCTGACGCCAACGCCTAGGTTGGTTACCGACACCTGGACCTCGGTCTCACCGGGAGTCACCTGCACGGTGATGACCGTCTCCGGGAAGGAGTACTTGGCTGCGTTGGACAACAGGTTGATTAGGATCTGTTGGACGCGGTCCGGGTCCGCAGCGACCTCGGGAACCAGACCGCGGATGTCCACCTTCACCGGATGGCCTTTGGTTAGCTCCACTGACTGGTCGACCGCACTCCGCACCAGCGCCGGCAGGTCAACCCTGCGCTTCTCCAGCTTGAGGCGGCGAGCCTCGATACGAGATACGTCTAGCAGGTCAAAGACCATTCTCTCCAAGCGCCTACTGCTCAAATGTATGGCTTCCACCAGCTTCAACGACTCTGCTGGCAGGCCCTCACGCTTATCTGGGCGCAGTAGTATCTGGCTGCCTCCCTTTACGATAGTCAAGGCTGACCTGAGGTCGTGGGCGACGACCGAGATGAATTCTTCACGCTGCCGCTCGAGGTCGCGAATGGCGGTGATGTCGCGAAAGACCACGATTGCCATCGTCGGCTTCCCTTCTCGTGACCGCCCGGCGCTTCCCCCGACGAGCAAGTTGCGCCGCCGGCCATCGTTCACCGTCACGACGATCTCTTGCTCGGTGAAAGCTTCTTCCCTGAAGACTTTCGACGAAGCCCATTTCTCCATCGGCAGGGGTCGGCCCTGCGGGTCGCACACGTCCCAAGCCTGAAAATCGGCCAACCGGGGATAGACATCCTTGATAGACTTGAAGCCGAGGATCTTCGCGGCTGCCCGGTTTACCCTGAGGACATTGCCGGGTGGGTCGGCGATCAGCACGCCCTCGGCCATGCTGTCGATGATCGTCTCTAGCTCCGCCTTCTGCCCCTGCGCCAGCCTTGCTGCCTCCTCCGCCCGCTGCCGCGCCTCCTTCAGGGGAGTGATGTCCTCGATAACGGCCACCGCCTCCCGAATTCGCCCGTTTTCGTCTCGCAGCGGCACCGCTCGACCGAGAAGCCATTTGGGCTTGCGAGCCGGCCGCACAACGGTCAGCTCTATTCCTCGCACGACTTCCCCCAGAACGAGAGCCCGATACAAAGCGGTCTCCTCCGGCGCGAAGGCACGGCCATTAGCGTGGTAGAGTCCCACTTTCTCGGGAATGCCCGTGACCGGCATTCCCACCTTCATAGCCTTGCCAGAGATCGCTCTCATCCGACGATTCATGAAGATGACGCGGTTCTCCGGTGCGGCGCCGATGGTTACGCCGCCGGGCATCTGCTCGACAATCGATTCGAGTCGCTGCCGCTGGGTCCGGGCCTCCTCCAGCAGCCTGGCCTTTTCTATGGCGATGGCGCACTGAAGGGCAAGACTGCGGATGAAATCCATCTCCTCAGAGGAAGGCGCCTTTCTGGGCTGATTGTAGGTAAGGTAGGCCACCCCGATGGGCTTGCCCGCCGCCACCAGCGGCACGGCGATGAACTGCACGGCTCCGATGGCGGCCAGCCGGGGCTGAGAGACGATGTGCGCTTCCTCCCGGTCCACGAATATGGGTTCCTTTCGCCTCAAGGCCCGGCGGGTGGCGAGCGTTTCCTTCAAGTCGATTTCCGCCGTCTCGACGGGCTGGCCGATCTCGGCGGTGGCAACGACGCCGCGCAGGCGGCGACCGTCGGGGTCCAGGAGGAAAATCGAGCCGACCGCGGCTGCCAGCGCCTCGGTCAGGCGATCGATGGCTATTCGCAGCACCTCCTTGAGACTGGCCCCGGAGCTGACGGCCAGGGCGACGTCGCCGATCGCCTTCCTCCGATGGGCTGTGGTATTGATGTCGCTCATCAGCTTGCCGTTTTGGAAAGCGACTGCCGCCAGTCGGGAAAAAGCAGTGACCAGCTCGATGTCTTCCTCGGTGAAGGGCGCTTCGCTGCTCTTGTTGCCCACTTCGATCACCCCGAGGAACTCGCCCTCACGGCTGAGCATGGGAGCGACTATGACGTTTCGCAGTTTCATCGTCTCGACCAGCCGGGGCACGACGTGCGGATCGGACCGGACGTCCTGACTCACATACGGCTTGCCCGTGAGGTATACCTGGCCGGGGCAGCCCGCTCCCTTTTGCCAGGCGAACTGCATGGGTTTCCAGACCTGGCTGTCCCACCACTCACGCATCACGACCTGTTCCTCCTCGCAAGGGGCCACGAAGCCTTCGGTAGCGCCGGTGATTTGGGCGGCCAGCTCTACGATCCGGCGAAGCATCTTTCCCAGCTCCAGCGGCGAGTTGATCTCCTCGGCGGCGTCCAGCAGTGTCCGCAGGCGGAGCGAGGCCGTGAGCAATCGCGTGCTCAGCTCGACGGTCTGCGAGTGCAACCGAGCGTTGTCCATGGCAACGCCGATCGGCCCGGCGAGGTTGGCGAGGAGGTCGACCTCGTCCGTGATCCTGTGTGAGGGACCGAAAACCACGCTCAGGGTTCCCAGAACTTTGCCCCGGGACGAGATGGGCACCACCAGAAACCCGCGGGTGCCCATCTCCGCTGCCACCTTCTCCGTCACAAGGGGAAGACTCCCGGTCGTACCAAGCTGGGGCTTGCCCTGCAGCGCCGCTCGCCCAGCCAACGTGCGCTCGTCTAGGGGGAAGATGGCGAACTGCTCGAGAAAAGCCTCGGGAAAGCCAGCCGCGGCGACCAACTTGATCTGGCGCGAGTGCCAATCGACCCGGTAGATGCCCCCACTCCTGCCCTCGACGACCCGTAATGCGGCGGCCAGGGCGCGGCGGCAGATCTCCGTCAGATCGAGGGAGGCGCCGATGGCTCGCGACACCTCTTCGAAAGCTGCCAATCTGACGAGACGCCGCTCTATTCCCGACATCTCGGGCGATGGCGCGGGCTGAGTCATTTCTTCCTAACCACCATCGGAGAGGATCTAGGCTTACAGGTCACGGTCGGCATGGCTGTGGCTGGGAGGCAGTGTCAGTGGTTTCAACCGGCCGGCGCTGGCGGGTATTATGGACCCTGGTTCAGATGGAACTATTTGCCATGCCCATGTACATCGCGAAATGAGCATAAAGCATGCCAGCAGCTAGTAAGACAATCTCCATTGACCGGGTTACGGTTTGAGGGAAAAGCCCGGTGTGATCGGTAGTACGGGTGTAGGGGCGAATCCCTCGGCCGAAGGATTCGCCCCTACGCTAATTGCGACTTCGACGTATGCGATTCCTGAGCCGTGCCTCTAGTAATCCTTGCGAAAATCGACGCGGGCTATCTGGATACCTGATTGTCCAGGTCCGCAGTTGGCAGTGCTGGTCTCGACTTGAACCCGGGCGGACAACTCTTTCCCCGAGCTGTCTACCACAACGACATACCAGCGCCCGGTGGTGGGCACGTTATAGAGGACCACGCTGTACTTTCCGTCGCTTCCAGTCGGGCTGGTGGTAGTGGCAAACTGTCCGTTGACGTTGCCAACCGTCACCCGGTAGCCGCCCAGGCCCTGCCTCGTCTTGCTCAGAAGAGTGCCGTTGATCTCCGTCTTGCTGCAATCGGGAGAGCCAAAGGAGTTCTCCACGACAAACGGGAAGGGTGGCGGGGTCGGCGTCGGCGCAGCCGGAGGAGCACTGGATTTAGGCGTCGAGGTGGGAGGTGGCGGGGGGCCACCCGGCGGCGAACCCGGCCTGGGCGTGCCGGTAGAGGTGGGAAGCGGCGTCCAGGTGGGGCCGGGAACGGCGGTTCGCGAGGTGGCGACGACCGGCGTGAGCAACGGCGAGATCGGACCGGTGGTGCCGGTCCGGGTTATGACGGCGGTGGCGGTCACGAACGGCATGATGGGACCTGGCCCGGTGGCTGGTCTTGTTGGGCTGGCCGGCGCCCGGGTCGGCGTGGACAACGGGGAAGCCACCGTCGGCGTGGCGTTACTGGGCAAAGGCGTAATCGGGCGGGAGGGTCGCTGCATGCCGCAGCCTATAATAAACATGGCCACCAGTGTGACCCCCCACAGAAAAAAACGCCTCACCCACTCCCTCCGGACAGGACACATCCACAGAAGTATAGCATAGTTGTCAAGCCGAGCGATTAATGTCACTGGCGCCGCAGGAAGACAAACAGGAGCGCTACAGCCAACCCGGCGAGCGCGGCGCCGAAATAGAACGGCGAGGCCGGGTTGTTCGTCGTCTGCCAGAGAAAGCCGGCGATCAGACTGGCTGGCAGAACGGCGAGCCCGACCGCCGCGTTGTACACGCCGTAAGCCGAGCCCCGCTGGGCCGGCGGCACCAGATCGGCCACCAGCGCCTTGGCCACGCCGTCGGTGGATCCGTAGT
This sequence comes from Chloroflexota bacterium, assembly GCA_016190625.1. Classification (GTDB taxonomy): domain Bacteria; phylum Chloroflexota; class Dehalococcoidia; order JACPQF01; family JACPQF01; genus JACPQF01. Next base: position 20,079 of record JACPQF010000123.1, read on the forward strand.
AGACCCCGTACACCACGAACAACACCCACACCTGCCAGGCGGATTTGGTGGCCAGGGCGAAGCCAAGATAGATTAGTACATAGACGACCCAGCCCGTTGTGATCACCCGTCGCCGGCCGAAGCGATCCGACAGCATGCCGGCCGGGACGGCGACGCTGGCGTACACGATGTTGAACATCACTAACATGATGAGAATGTTCACGACCGACAGACCGCGCTCTTGCGCTCTCAGGATGAGGAAAGCGTCGCTGCTGTTGCCCAAAGTGAAGATGGTGGCGATAACCACAAACATCTGGAAGCGCTTATCGAGGCTCCGGAATCCAAGCGACCGGCGCCCCGCATCGGAGGCACTAGCGGAAGGGTGAGATGGCGACGATTGAGGCTGGACCGCCCGCCCGCGCGCCTCGCGAACGAACAGGAGAATGACCAGGACCGCCAGGACCGCCGGGAGAATGCCGAAACCGACCAGGGTTTGGTAGGTCCCCACGCTTAGTTGGTCGGGCCTGAATTGGGTGAGATAGGCGATGCCGGCCGCCAGGGCCAGACCAACTACGGCGCCGCCGGTATCCATCGCCCGGTGGAAGCCGAAGTTCTTCCCCCGCTCCCGGTCCGCCGACGAATCGGCGACCAACGCGTCGCGCGGCGCGGTCCGAACGCCCTTGCCCACCCGATCGGCAACCCGAACGCCGAGAACCATCCCCCAGCCGGCCGTGCTAGCGATAATGAGAAAGGGCTTAGCCACCGTGGACAGGCCGTAGCCGAGGGCGGTCAGGGCCTTGCGAGCCCCTACGCGGTCGCTCAGCCAACCACTGGCGATCTTCAGCAGCGACGACGTGCTCTCGGCGATGCCCTCGATGGCGCCGATTATTCCGAAGGGGGCGCCCAACACGTTGGCCAGGAACAAGGGAAGAATAGTGAGGGTCATCTCGCTGCTGATGTCAGTCAGGAAGCTCACCAGTCCCAGGAAGAACACGTTCCGGTTGAAGCCGAGAATCCGTTCCCCGGTCTGCGTCAGATCAGGCGCCGTAACCGCTTCGTCCATGGGCTTCTCTCCTTCGGGCACTACCAGCCTAACTCACGGCGCACCCGCGCCACGTCTTCTCCCGTAGGTTGGAAGGGAAAATCACGAAATGGCTCGCCCGGACGATAGCTGCCAAAAGGTCGCGTGCAGGCGAGGCTCCCGTCCTTGCCGGCACAGCCGCCCGTGAGAAAAGGCTCGCCGCTGGCGATGGCTTGCTCCATCGACGAGGGCAAGACGTCCAGTCGGTGGATCCGGCCAGCTTCATCGTATACCACATCCCCGACGCCAAGACACCCTCTCTGGAGAAGGTACTTGGCCAACTGAAGACGGCGGAAGCGCCGCAAGCTGGGCCTGCGCCGACGCGCCATAGGCGAATCGACCTCCGGATAAAAGCTGAAAAGGTAGGCGTTTACCTCCATCTCCTGCAGTCGGGCGATCACGTCCACGAACTGGCGATCCGTCTCGCCGATTCCCACCATCACGTGGGCGTTCACCTTGAAAGGGCCGAAGATCTGGCGCGCCTCTTCGATGGTTTGCCAGTACTGGCGCCACGACAGTGGTCCTCTTGCTCGACGCCCTCTCGTCCTCTCGAAGGCCGTCTCGCTCGTCGCGTCGAGGCCGACGCCGATGGTGTCCACGCCCAACTGCCGGAACTCCGTTAGCCTGTCCCGGTCGAACAGGTTGGCGGCGATCAGTGCCGATATGGGGGCGTCCACCCGTGAGTGAATTCGCCGGATAATATCCACCGTATCTTCGTAAGCCCGGCGGTGGCTAACCATGGAGACGCACACGCGGGCGACCGCCGCCGAGTATCTCTCCATCCTGGCGACGACCTCGTCCGTGGGCAAGGTCGGCCAGTCCACACGAATGAAGGATCTTTCCCCATAGCCGCCTGCCCGACGGCGAGACAGGCCGCAGTAGGCGCAATTGGCGTTGCAGCCGTCGGCGTAGGTGAGGAGCAGGTTGATGCAGTGCAGACGGACGTCCCGGTAAAAGCGCCCGGGCCGGACTCCCAGCACCATCGCCGCGGCCAGACTGATGCGGACGTGGTCCGGACTCTCCCTGCTCATCTCGACGCTAGGCGTTTGGTCAACCGCGGTAGTACTCATCGAAAGCGATCCAACTGTGACGTATGGCGTTCGTGAGCTCGGCGGGCGAGGAGTCCCAGACTCGCGCCAACTCATCGCATTTTTCCCTGGCCCGGTCCAGGCCGCTGCCGAGGACGAACTGGCATTCTTCCACGTACTCTTCCAGATAATCCAAAGATCCCTTTATGACGGCGCGGGCAGCCGCCCGCCCTGCCATTTCGCCGGCAATGATGGCGTTCAGGATGCCGGCGCCGGTGACGGGATGGGTGAGACCGGCAGCATCGCCGACCAGCAAAACGTTTCCCTGGCGAAGCGTTGCCTGACCGCCGACGGGCACGCGACCGGCGTTGTAGGCGCTGGTCGGGCCGACCACCTTGCCCTGACCGGTGAGATCGCGAAGCAGCTTCTTGAAGCCGTCGATGGCCTGCTGCCTGCCGTCCGTAAACGCCACTCCCAGCCGGGCGACCTCCCCCGCAGGAAACAGCCAGGCATAACCGCCCCGGAACTCGGGACGAAAGAAGACCTCGGCCACCGCCTGTTGGCTGGCAAGCCTCGCCTCCCATTGGAGGGCCTGGGCAGCGCACGGGTGTTCTAGACCCAGCATCCGCACGACCGCCGATCCCGGCCCATCGGCGCCAATGGCGACCCGGGCCCGCAGGCGCAAGTCGCGCCCATCCCGCCTGGCGCGGATATCAGCCCCATCCTGGCCGACCGCAGCCGTCCCCAGGCATAGCTTGGCCCCGGCCTCTACCGCCTGAAGGGCCAGGTGCTTATCGAGCAGGGACCGGCTCAACGTATAGCCCGGCACCTCGATCTCGTGGAAGGTGCCATCGGGAAGCCAGGTGCGGAGCCGATCGACGGACTGGACGATGCACTCGGGCGGCAGATCCACGTACCAGCGGATAGCCTTGGCCACGTAGCCGGCGCAGGCCACCCGCAGACCTAGCTCGGGCCGGCTCTCGACCAGAACAACCTTCGCGCCCGCTGCCGCAGCTACCCTAGCCGCCGTGCTTCCTCCCGGCCCGGCGCCCACTACCAGAACGTCGCAGGAAATGTCTTCCATCAGCCTCTCTACGCATCGTCTACTGCGGCGTCGTAGGGGCGAATCTTTCCGCCGAAGGATTCGCCCCTACGATCGGCCAGAGCCTGAACCACCTTGCGAAGAAGGCCGAGGCGCAGATAGGTCTGCCTCTCGAATCTACCCTTGTAAGCCAGACCATCCTGTCCCAAATCGTAACAGGTAGCGCTATCGATGTCCACCAGGACCCCCGGCAGGCCGGCCTCCTCGAAATCGGGGCGGTGTTTGGCGTAAAAAGCCTCGCAGCAAGTGCCGATGAAGGCCTCAACCCCATCTTCCCGGCAGCGAGCGAGGGTCTCTTGCAAACGCTCGTAATTCGTGATGCTCACCGCCTTGAGTCCCTTGTCCGCCGCCAGTCGATAGGCGTCGCCGATTTCGCAAAGGCCACATTGAGTGCAGCCGTCCTCGTGGCGGAAGGCGCAGTCCAGAGGCTTGGCACAATAGGGGAGGAGAAGAACTGAGCAGCGGGGCATCTCCGCCAGGCCTCTGCCTACGGTGAATATGGCGCTAGCTTCATCGCCGTCGAGGCCCCAGCGGCCATAGCTGCTCCGAGCGAGGGCCTCGCCAATGGCCTGTTGGAAGTGGGCGGCTTCCACGCCGGGCACATATACATCCTGGGTGCGGAAGAAGCGATCTACTATCGCTCTCACGGTCTCTCCCTCGGCCGGCGCATCCTTGAGCGCCGCTTCTAGATCCAAGATCGCCCGGCGGGGATAGGCGAAGAAATCGCCCGTGACGATCGCCGCCCTAATGCGGCTTAGGGAGGTATCGACGACGAGGGCCACCCTAACCAGGCCGCCAGGGGCTTTCACGACAGATCGCAGCACCTCCTGGCGGGAGGGTGACGAGACCTGCTCGACCCATTCCTTGGAGGCAAAGAGGGGGAGCTTTTCTCGCAGAAGCCGCTCCTCCGCCGGCGACAAGCCGCCGGCGACTAAGCTCACACCCAGAACCTCCTCGAACCCCCGCCATATAGCCTCCTTGATCTTGTGGAGCGGTGGCAGATGGCCAAGCTCCCGACTGAGCCAGGTCACCCGCTCGCGCAGAGAGCATACCTCCTTGTCCACCAGCTTCTCAACCGGCACTCTCAAGGCCCGCAGCATCGTGTCCACGTCGAAGTCGAGCAGCAAAGTCCCCTGGAACAGAAAGGCGCCCTCTCCCTCCGTTCCGCCGGTGCCGGAGATCTTGCGGCCGGCCACCTCGACATCGTTGCGCGGGCGGAAAGAGGCTGCCACGCCCAATCGCCGCAGGCCACAAACCACGCCCTCGGACAGCTTCTTGAAGAGGAGAGGCCGCCCGCCCAGGGCAGCCAACGCGTCCGTGCCGGCGACGATCTCCCAGCCCAGTTGGCTTTCGTCGAAGAATATGGCTCCCCCGCCGGTGATGCGGCGGTTGACGTCGATCCCCTGGCGAAGGCAGAAATCGGTTCTTATCTCCTGCTCGATGGACTGATGGTAGCCCACGAGGACCGCAGGCGGCGAGAATTGGAGAAAGCGCAAGGTGTTGGGAGCCAGCCCCTGCCCGCGCGCTTCCAACATGCTTTCGTCGAGCGCCATGTTTTCCGCCGCCGTCCTCACCCCCGTATCAAGCAATCGCCAGCTATCCATCATATATCGGACCTCGAAATATGGCTGTGAATTAGGGCACAGCATTCTTCGTAGAATCTGGGCGCCAGCCCTCGGCTTCGGGCATACTCGACCGTTCCCTCGGCGGGATAGGCGATGCCGTTCAAGCCGCAATCCACGGCCAGGCGGTCGATCTTCGGGCGTAGAGGCCCCATAGGCCTGGCGCAGCCGAGGATCACCGGGGTCTCCGGCAAAAGAGCGCGCGCTTTACGGAAAAGGCGCTCGACCTCGGTCAGGTCAGGTGGTGCGACGTCGCTCATCGCCGTCCCAGCCAGGGGCGCTATCACCACCAGCACCAGGGCGGCGACGGGATGGTGGGCGACCATATCCAGCGCCGCATCCTCCCCCAGTATTTGGCCGAATTGGAGACCTAGAACTACATGAGGCATGGTGGGTATCCCCTGGTCGGTCAGCAACTCGAGAGACCGCTCATAGCTATGGGCGTCTGCCTTCAGATGGTAGACCGACCTGATGGTCTGCGCGGCGCCAACGATATCCAGCATGGCGCCATCCACGCCAATCCGGGCCAGCGCCGCTGCCGATTCCTCGTCGAGAAGGCCGGTGTGCACGAGGAGCGTGAGTCCGAGCTCCCGCTTCACCCGCGCCAGCGTCCGGGCAAACCCGAGCAAGGGGACTTTACCCTGCGAATCGCAGCCGCCGCTTATCAGCACCCCTTTCGTGCCCTGGCCGGCCAAGCGGACGCACAGCTCCCAAAGGCGGTCGGGATGCTCCACCGCCCGCATCGACTCCAGCAGCTTGCCCTCGCAGTGATCGCACTGAAGGGCGCAGCGCGTCCCCGTCAAGCTGATGGGAACGAACCTTTGCAGATTCTGAGGAACGAATTCTTCTGTCTCGTAGCGCTTGAGGCCCGGAGCGTAGAAATGCATCTCGGCGGCGAAACCTCGCCGTCCGGTGGCCAATCCACCGGCTGGGGCTGGCACGTCATTGGCCTTCATAAAAGTAGTATACGCTAAGCAGGTACCCCGTGCAAGGTGGATGGCGCTTGTCTTTGCCCGCAAGCGGGAAGTGCGTGCCCTAGAGGCGGCTGCCGCCGAACACCCACACGCGCTGCCGGTCCTAATCACTCTGGATGCCATCCCGCCGCAGCCAGGCCTGCCGGCGCCATTGCGCTGGCAACCCGCTGCCGCCCGGCTGTTGGACTCGGATGAGACATGACAGCCTCCGCGGTTCCGCGCCATACATGCGGCCAGAAGAAGCTATTGTCTACGGATTTTTGGGACCACATTGTAGGGATGCCCACAGCCTGCCATAGCTAGAGGCGCTTGTCCGTTCAATCTGCGGCCATTCTGGGGAAGGACACGCGTCTAACCTGTAGGGGCGAATCCTTCCTGCAAAGGGTTCGCCCCTACGCGTGTCACTCTAGGCTACAAGCTTCTCGGCTCGTAGGTGCCACAGTCGGCGTGGGTTTCGTGCTTCACGACACGGATGTTCGGCGCGTGGCAGTGGGTGTTCTCATTGTACTCGCAATCGGCGACGTTGCAATGCCCTATCCACGCCTCGTGAGGATGGCGACCGGCCGGTCCTCCCGGCGCGCCCATAGCCTTGGGATGATCTTGCATGAGATTGTGACCTCCTTCAAACTGGATGAGCTAGCACAGCAATCTGATTGGAAGAGAGGGGCGGAACATATGCCAGGGAATGACTCTCCGTCGCTCAGCCTGCTTTGAGAAACAGCGGCAGCAAGTTCCGTGCCTTTTCGACTTGTGCTGCCCAACCCCTTGACAGCCCTTTCCCAGGCATGATATAGGGAAACAAGGGATGGGAGGCCACTGCGATCCGCCTTATCTTCACTCCACCCGTGGGGACAGCAAGGCTTACGGCTTTGAGATGGACGAGGCGGAGCATCGGCAGATTGCTCAGGTTCTGAGCACGTGCCGGGGGAAAGTTGCCGTTTCGGGCTATCGCTGTGACCTGATGGATTCTCTCTACGACGGCTGGAGGAGGCACGACTCGCAGCCGAAGCATTGTCACTCCATTAAGAAGATACGCCAAGAATCCGTTTGGCTGAACTACTGGAGGAATCCATAATCATCCCCTTGTGTAGGGAGTCCGGTCCAAGATATAATTCGGGCGATGACGGGGGAGTGCCCTCACCCCAACCGTCTCCGCGCCGGGGTATCCAGCCAGAGGGCTGGGTCAGCACCCGGGCGGGAGAGGGGATCCTTTCTCCCTTCGGAAAGGAGAGGAAGCACGCTCCCACGCCGATGGGAGGAATGACAGTCCCCTCTCCCTTTGGGAAGGGAGAGGGTTAGGGTGAGGGTTCCCCGTTTGAATGATACCAGTGCCGAGGCAGTTGCTTCGCTTACTGCGATGGACGGAGGACGAGTCAGTTCATGGACGACAAGACAAGGGGCGCCGAAGAATCCAGCTACTCGGGCGCAGGCGTGGACACGGCCGGCGAAGAAAAGGCTATGGCCGGCCTGCTGGGGTGGGTAAACAAGACCCTCGAGCTGCGACGCGGCATCGGAGAGGCGAAGCTGCCCATCGGCTTCTTCGCCAACGTCGTTGACATCGGCCACGGTATGGGATTGGCCTTTGCCACCGACGGGGTGGGCACCAAGATCCTCGTCGCCCAGATGGCGGGCAAATATGACACGGTGGGCATCGATTGCATCGCCATGAACGTCAACGACATCCTTTGCGTGGGCGCCGAGCCCATCTCGCTGGTAGACTACATCGCCGTGCAGGAGGCTGACCCAGCTCTGCTATCGGAGCTGGCCAAGGGACTCTACGCCGGCGCCCGGTTGGCGAGGATAACCATTCCGGGGGGCGAAGTTGCCCAACTGAGAGACGTGGTCAAGGGCGCGCGGGAAGGCAAAGGATTCGACCTGGTGGGAACCTGCATCGGAATGGTGCCCTTTGACAAGATCGTCGTTGGCGACCGCCTGGCAGAGGGTGACGCCGTGGTCGGTCTCCGCAGTAGTGGCATTCACAGCAACGGGTTGACGCTTGCCAGAGAGGTCTTTTTCAAGCGGGGCGGCCACCGGCTGGAGGAGCATTTCTCGGAGTTCGGCCGCACGTTGGGCGAGGAGCTCCTTGAGCCGACACATATTTATGTTGCCGAGGTCCTCGACATGCTCAGAGAAGGCGTCGACGTGAAGTCTCTCGCCCATATCACCAGCGACGGGTTAACCAATCTGGCCAGGATCACCACAGGCTTCGGCTTCGTCCTCGATTACCTGCCGGAGCCGTTGCCGGTCTTCGACGTCATCCAGCGGGTGGGCAAGGTCGGCGACGAGGAGATGTTCCAGGTATTCAACATGGGCATCGGATTCTGCCTGACTGTACCAGAGGCAGAGATGCAGCGGGTCATCGACATCGCGGCCAGACACGGAGTCCAGGGCTACCGGCTAGGGCATGTCGTGGCCGACCCCGAGAGAAAGGTCATCATCGAGCCTCGCGGCCTAGTCGGCAAGGGCAACGATTTCCACAAGTTGTGAACTAGCGGTCCTTGTGAGAAGGATAATCCACCATCAAGCTGGTCTGCCAGTCCAGATCGTCAGGCAGATTGGCCACGGCGCTCTAGGCCGTTGGGGCTCACCCGTGAGGGCTAATGATACCCTTGCGAATGGCGTATTGCACCACTTCAGTGCGGTTGTGGAGGTCGAGCTTCTCCATCAGGTTGGCGCGGTGACGCTCCACGGTTCGGGGACTCAACGCCAGCATCTCGCCTATCTCTCGCGCGGATCTGCCCTCGGCAGTCAGACGCAGGATCTCTTGCTCTCGCTCTGTTAGACGGCCGTAGCTCTCGCATTCCTCGCCCGCCCGAACGCGCTGCAAGTAATCGTCCAGCAGCTTCCGCGCCAGGCTAGGATGGAATGCCACGCCGCCACGAGACACTGTCCGTAACGACATGAGGAGATCTTCAGGGGTGGCTTCCTTGAGGATGTATCCCGACGCTCCGAAGGCCACGGCCTGGAAGAAGTACTCTTCGTCGTCGTGCATAGTGAGCATCACCACACGCGTTTCAGGATTGGTCTGCCGGATCTCGCGCGTGGCCTCCAAGCCGGACATGCCAGACATCGCGACGTCCATTAGCACGATGTCCGGGGCCAACCGGCGCGTGATTGCCACAGCCTCGATCCCATCCTTAGCTTCCCCGACGACGTCGATGCCCTGTTGCGAAGCAAGAAGAAGACGTATGCCAGCCCTGACAACCGCATGGTCGTCGGCGATTAGTACCCGTAGGTTGCCCATGTTTCCCCTCCTACGCCGGCAGACGAACGCTGAGTCTAGTGCCACGCCCCGGGCTCGAGTCGATGACTACCGCCCCGCCTAACAGCAACGCTCGCTCGTGCATACCCAATAGTCCAAGGCCACATCCGCTGTCCAAATGTACTGTTGCTTTCGCCGGATCGAAGCCTACGCCGTCGTCTTCTAGGAACGCCGTAACCTCCGATTCACCACGGGTGAGATGAAGGACGGCACGGCGGGCCTTAGAATGGCGGGCAGCGTTGTTCATTCCCTCTTGCAGGATTCGGAATAGGACTGTCTCCACCTCGGAGGGCAGGCGCCCGTCCAGACCATTGGCGATAACCTCGATGTTTACGGAAGAGCGCTTTGAATAGTCCTCAGCCACCCGGCGCAGAGCGGGCGCAAGGCCAAGGTCGTCGAGAAGCGCCGGTCGCAGTCCAAGGATCATCTGCCTGAGACCCTCCAGCGTATGGACGGCGATTTCTCGCACATCCTCGAGGATCTCCTTCGCTTTCTGCGTGTCGCGAGGCAAGGCCTCGGCCGCTGCTCCCACGCCCATGATGACTGCGCTCAGACTCTGGCCTGTCTCGTCATGCAGCTCGCGCGCCACCCGCTTGCGTTCGGCCTCTTGCGCCGAGATCACACGTCCCAGGAAATGGTCTCGCGCCTCTCCCTTCCGCTGCAATTCGCCCCACATCCGCTCCGCCTCCTCGATGCGCCTGTCGGTCTCGATCTCGAATATGGCGAGACCACGAATGGATCCCCACGCCACGCCGAGCCCGGCGAGGGAGCGCAGCACGGGGCCAATGACCCCCAGAGCCTCTCCGCCAATTGAAAAGCCAAGCCAAGTGGCAGCAAGCGACTCGACCGGCCGCGACATCAGACCGGCCACTACTGCGTACACTCCGAAACACAGCGCGGTCCAACGAAAATGCCACACGATACGACGGGACCCCAGCCCCGTCACTGCCTGCGCCTGACGAAGCATGCCGAAACTGGCCAGGGTCGCACCCGTGAGGCCCAGCATCACCCGGGCCAGGCCCTCACTCCCGAGTTCTGGCGCTCGAATATCTACAGACTCGCTATCTGAAAATGGAAGGCCGAGCACCACGGTCAGAACGAACCACAGGGACAGCATAGCGGCAGGGAACACGTACTGCCAATCGCGCCGTCCCGAAGACGCGAAGGCGACCAGCATGCCGAATTGCAGGAGCAGGTAAAACGATCCGGCCAAGACAACGCTATGGAAAACCTGCAGCGTCGCAATACCGTCCGGGGACAGATAGCTGGCCTGAATAGGAAGGAAGGCGTGCCCCCACTCGTTGAAGCCGTGAAGCAGCCCGAATCCTGCCAGCCACCTCAGGTGTCGGGCAAACGCAAGCCGGCTGCGCCCGCGATACTGCAGCGCAACGATCATCCCCATCGTGAAGAAGACCAATCCGTAGGCGAAGTAGACGATAACTTCGTTTAGTGTGAGAGCTCCCACAATGGTGTCCAACCGGATACCTCGGCAGAGTATGTCCAGAATCGCCGAGGGTATTATACCAGATGTCCTTCCAACAGGATCGAATCTCAGCTGCCAAAGGAAATCGAGGAACCGCAGGAGGGAGAGAGAAGCGATTCCTCGATTCATGCTGGCTGGCCAACCCTAACAAGAGGCCCTCAAGGCTGGCAAAGAGTGCTGACTAGTTGCCTGAATAGTCTAGATTGGGGTGGATCGGCGCGGCAGGTCGGATCACCTTGACGCCCTTCAGTGAGAATCCTCCACCCGTGGAGGCAACGTGGCAGGAGTTACAGCCTGCTATAGCCTTGTCGTAGGCCTGGGTGAAGGCGTTCAGGTCTTTAGCCGTGGCGGCGGCCCGCAATTCTTTCATCGTCGGCTCCCACCAGGCTTTCATACCGGCCTCCCTCGCGGGCCTGACCACCGGTATCGTCTTGACGGTCTCGTCGGAGCGATATATCTCGAAATCCGCAAACTCCCAGTTGCCCGCCCGGGCGGCAAACCACATCACGTTGAAATGCTCCGTCAATTCCATCATCCGCGGCGCCGTGCCAGGCTGGATTCGCCAGAGAGCTTGGTCTGCCGAGTACTTGTTGAACGTGTCATTTATGGACTTTTGGGTCGCCGAAAGAGGAACTACGTCTGCCGAAAGAGCCGTTGCATCCGAAGGCGAAAGCCAGTGGGCGAAGGCGCGGGCGGCGAGGTTAGTGGCTGACCCACTGTTCACCCGATAGGAGAAAGGTCCCGCGCTGCCTCCAGCAGGGATGCTGGGGAGAAGCCAGGCAGCGGTCTCTCCTTGCAAGCCCATGAAACTGCCTCCCGCTGGTGTGGCCGCAGCGCTTGCCAGAAGAGAGCTACCGCTGGGCATGCCGCCGGCGACATAGATGTTGCCCACGTCTTTGCTGCCGGCGTTCTTGAGGGTGATGGAGTAGGTTGCGGTGCTGCCATCCAAGGTCGCCTCGATGGTAACCTTGAGGCCCTCCGGCGCTGTCGCCGCCGGTGCTGCCGTTCCCGACACTTGAGCCCAAGCGCCAGCAGGATCGGCGATGCGGGTTGAAACAGCCTGGAAAGCCTGTCCCTTGGCGGTCAGCGCACCGCCGCCAGCCGGATTAGTGTGGCAGGCGCCGCAGGCTTGTCCTGTCTTGGTTGCGTAGTCCGGCATTGCCGAACTGGTGGACCAGCGCGACAGCAGCGCGACTACAGCTAACGCGCTCACCAGCGCTCCGAGAACAATCGTTCGTTTTGAGATGATGGTTGTCATCTGTGTGGCAAATCCCCCTATTCAATGTTTGTTGAAATGCTGCGGCCATCACAGCATTTCACCCTGCCAACCATCAGCAGAGCATGACCATTCGCTTCCGCAGTTACTGAGCGCCCTGCGTGCAGCCTGTGCACCGCATTTCGATGCCGGGTATTGTCCTGGCAAACAAGTCATCGGCGACTTCTCGACCGGGCCACCTCCCTTCATTTGCTGCGCTGGAGGCTGTCGTCTGCCTTTGCATACCCGACCGCTCAGCTTGGGCACCAATAGTCCGACTCGAAGGCCTTCAAGGCATGATCGCGAGCGCATGGCTCTCATGCACCTTCCCAGGTAATCGGTGAATGTAGCATAAGCTTCTTCGCCAGTGACAACAATCCGTAGACAAGCGTATTTTCAGTGGCGGAGAGCACCCATTTCATAGCGGGAAACTATGCAGAAGCCTGTAACGCTTCTCGTTACGAATCTACATCGCAGCGCCGAAGAGACTCCTTTCTACCTGTGGACGCAGTGGAATACGGTTTCGAGCTACCTGGCCCTTCTCGCCGCTGTGACGGTCGGCCATCAATGTGAGCAAGAATGAGGCAGACGTGAGATCCCACCTCTTCAGGATCAACACCGACCCCAAGGCCAGCATGTTCACGGACGATGGCAACTTCGCCAAAGACTTCATCACCCTTAACTTCGCCTGCTTGGCATGCCATGAGGACAGGACCGTCGAGTGGGCAGGAGCCAACGCGAAGGGAATACACAGCCTGGGCAGATAGCCAACTCCGCGCAACCGATGTTACTCGTCGGGGGCGCACGGCCGTACGCCCCTACGATCGTTCGAGATCAGCTCTGAAAACGACCGTGCCCTTGGGGTGCCCAGGGCACGGTTGATTTCAGGCCAGAGCGAGTCGGCTGTGGCATAGACGGCGCACGTAACCCTTGACTCCCCGTGTCCCATGTTGTATCATGCGTGCACCTAACCCCTATCGTCTATGACCATAACGCAGCAAGCGGGGTGCAAACAGGTATCTCCCTGGACAGGGCTCTCCACTTGCGAGCGGCGTCTTTCGCGCCCGGAGTCACCGGCCAGGCGGATGGTGAACTGGGACCCACGGCCGCCGGGGCAATCGAACATCTCCAAAGGAGAGGTAGCGGCAGCCGATGGGCAGAACTTCCGCCGGCGGTCGGGCTGACCCGGCCAACATACAGCCGGGTCGCCCTCCCCTGGACACGCATCGGGGCATGAGGAGACTCTTTCCTCGCAGCGTCCGCGGCATCTTGATGCTCCTCCTGCTGGTGGTGATCCTCCCATTCCTCGTGATCGAGGCAGTCCACTACGACAAGCTCTTCGAGGATCGGCGCTCCAAGGAGTTCGCCACGAACATGGAACTGGCGCGGGCCGTAGGCGCCGGCTTTGGCGATTTCGTCAGGAGCATTCTCGGCCAGGAACTGACCATCGGCACGACCATTACGTCGCTGCGTCCCACATCGGACGAGCAGATAGTCCGGCTGCTGGCTGTGAGCGCCAACGAGCATCCCTCAGTCCGCCACTACGCCTGGGTGAGCCCGCAAGGTCGAATCATCGCCTCGAGCTACCTGGATGAGATCGGTCTCGACGTGAGCGACCGATCGTTCTTTCCCGGGATCGTCGGCGGGCGGGAGTGGAGCGTGACCAATCTCTTCCAGGGGCGACTGAACGGTGAGACGCTCTTCGTCATCGCTCGCGGCATTCGAGATGAAAGGGGCACGTTGCTGGGCATTGTGGCGGCGGACGTGGACCCGACGCGGCTCGGCGAGGCCGTTAGGGTCGAGCGGGCCGGGAATGCCGCCGTAGTAATAATCGACGGGCAGGGATGGGGCGTCTACCGCTTTCCCGAGATCGAGCTGGGCTGGGAACGGCGCAACTGGATCGCGATCAACCCGGTCATTGGCCGGGCGCTAGCCGGCGAGGAGGTCGTTGCCACCATCCTCGGTACTCAGAACGAGAAGCGCATGGCTGCCTACACTCCCATCCGTTCCATCGGCTGGGTAGCCTCCGCCAGCGTTACGGAGGATGAGGCGATGGGGCCAATATTCCAGGAGATCATCCGCCAATCCGCCTTGGACCTGACGGTCATCGTCGTGGTCTTCCTGGTCGCTCTGCTCATCGGGCGCTACATCACGGCGCCTACCAGGCGATTGCGGGAATACGCCGAAACCCTCGGACGCGGTGAGTATGACCGTCGCCTGGAGCTAACCGGGCCGGCGGAGCTAGAAGTGCTGGCCGGCACTCTCAACCGGATGGCCGCGGAAATAGGGGCTCGTGAGAGGGAGCTATGGGAGAGAGAGGAATGGTATCGGGCGCTGGCCGAAACGGCGCACGATATGATCTTCGTCCTGAACCGGGACCTACGCGTTCAATACATCAACGCCACCGCAGCGGCGCAGATCGGGTTGCCGCCGGCCGAGATCGTCGGCAGGTGGCAGGAGGAGTTCTTCCCGCCGGAAATATCGGCCCGGCAACAGCACTCCGTACAAGAGGTCTTCCGGACCGGCCAACCCGTTTACCGTGAGAATAGGACGGCGTTCCCCAGACACGAGATGTGGATGGACACCTGGCTCTCGCCGATTCGCAATGCCTCCGGGGAGGTGGTGGCCGTTTTGGGCATTTCGCGCGACGTCAGCGAGCGCAAGCGCAACGAGGAGTTCCGCGAGCAGTACATCCACACCGTCTCCCACGACCTGCGCAATCCGCTAGCGATCATCCAGGGCAATGCCCAGTTGATTCTGCGGCGGCTGGAGAAGGCCGGGCGCCCTTCGGAGCGCGATTCCGAACACGATGCGGAGCACAAGAGCGTCAAGGCGATCGCCGCCAGCGCCCGACGGATGAACGCGATGATCGAGGACTTGGCCGATTCGGCCCGTCTGGAGGCCGGACAGCTCCGCCTCGAGCGCCAACCGGTGGACTTGCAGCCCTTCCTCGGCAAGCTGCTGGAACACGCCGAAGGGATAATGGAGGTCGGCCGGATCGAAGCGCAGGTAGCTTCTAACCTGCCCCCGGTGTCGGCCGACCCGGACCGTCTGGAGCGAATCCTCATAAACCTGGTGTCTAATGCCCTGAAGTACTCGCCCTCTGACACCGGGGTCGTCGTCCGGGCGGAGAAGACCGACGGCGAGGTGTCGATTTCAGTGGCTGATATGGGAATCGGGATCGCCCCGGAAGACCTGCCCCACATCTTCGAGCGCTTCTACGAGACCAGGGCCGGCCGGAGGACCGGCGGCATCGGTCTGGGCCTCTACATCACCAAGATGCTGGTCGAGGCCCACGGCGGCCGCATCTGGGTCGAGAGCGAGTTGGATAAGGGAAGCACTTTCTGCTTTACGCTTCGCGCCCAAGGGGCACCCGAAGCGCCGATTGCCTAAATAATCAGCGCCAAACGGCAAGCCAGGGCTTCTCAGGCAGTTTTGCCAGTTCCGGCCTGTTTCTTGATGGGATCTTCACAGTTCTGTGCTAGGCTTTCTAGAGGGACCAACATGTTTAGGCTCAGCTTACGTGCCAAAGCGACCGTCAGCGCTTTTCTGGTTCTGGCGCCAGTCCTGGTTCTCCTCATCTGGAACTATAGGACAGCTTATGACGTTCAAAAGAAGGCGACCGTCACAGACCAGGTGGAACTGGCAGAGTCGGTAAGCACGCTACTAATCGACAATGTTTTTGACGAGACCCTGGTCTTGGACCGTTCCTACGCGATGGATGCGGATGTCCTCAGCCTTGACCCCGGGCGGATAAGCAACTACTTGGCGCCGCTACCGGTATTATACTATTCCTTTTCAACATTCGCGTTGTCCGCGAGAATCATGCTGCCAGAGCAGCCTGAGGGAATGCCTCGAAACGGAAACCGAGAGCGGCAGACATTAGCCTCCAGCCACGGGCGGTGA
>JACPQF010000117.1 GCA_016190625.1 Chloroflexota bacterium
GCGAAGGCCAGCGACATCAGGCCGTACTTAATGACGGAGCGCCATCCCCGCCTGAGGTCGACCAGAGCGTACAGCACAAACGGCACGGCGATCCCGGCAGCCGTCAACTGCCTGGTGATGAAGGCCATGCCTAGACTGGCTCCAGCCAGAGCGGGAAAAGCGAGATTGCGGGAGCCCCGTCCTTTGACGAAGAACAGAACGAACAGGGCGGTGAACAGGAGAGTCGAGGCGTGGGACATGTAGGATCCCGATTGCATAAAGAAGAAGGGAGATACGGCGCCGAGGCCGGCGGCCAACAGGCCGAGCCGGTTGCCGTACAGCTCCCGGCCGATCAGGAAGACGACGAAGAGGCCGAGCGCGCCGAGAAGCGGGTTCACCAGGCGGGGCTGGCCGGCGAGGACGCCCAGGCTCAAGACAAGAGGATAGCCCGGCGGGTATTTGCCGAAGCGCTTCCCGTCCCGGTCGACGACGAACTGGGTGGGGAAGAACGGGGGCATGGGCGGCGACTGGACGAATAGCCTGCCGGTGGCGAGCACCTTGGCCTGAAACAGGAAGGCGTGCTCGTCCTCCACGTGAGGCAGGCCGTAGAAGACCGATTGGGACAGGTGACTTCCGCCCCAGAAAGCGGCGACAAGTATTGCCGCCAGGGCAACGGCTATGGTGATACTGTGCCGGCTCCTGGTAGCAATTGCCACTTGGCTTGCCGAATCGTTCGACATCCGCTTATCCGACCCATCATCCGTTTATCTGCTGACGCCTCTCCCCGCTCACCCGCCGGTTCAAACCCCACACGGGATTATACAGCAGCGCTGGCCGTCTTGACCATCGTGTCCTGCATGGTATAATACTGCAGTGCAGACGGCACCGTCGCCGGCTGCCGTGTACCGCACTGGGGTCAAGTCGACCTCAATAGGTCTCCACGTCGGATAGTGGTCTGGGACGACCACAGCGCAGTTTGATAACCCGCGGAAAGCAAATATTGGTTCAGGGAGAGGAACACATGACGTTGGAAAACCCGGAGATCGTCGATGTTCATGCCCACATCTGGAAGAGCATCGATTTGGAGAGGGCGGCCGTTCGCGCCGCCGGCCGGCGAGACCGCGACTGTTTTGGTACGCCCGATACCATGGTGGCGAAGATGGATGCCGTCGGGATTTGCTCGACGGCCTTTCATGTCGTCTTTCCCGTGGAGGCGATGCGCGCGTTGAGAATGGCGAATCTGCCCGAAGGTCTGACGGCGGGGCAGCGACAGGAAGAGGAAAGCCGCATCGACGGCGAGATAGCCCAGAGAGCTCACCGAAACAACGAATGGGCCTGTGGCGTCGGCCGAGAGCAGCCCCGACTCATCCCTTTCATCGGACTATCCAAGATATTTGCCCCGCGGGCGATGTTGGAGGAGGTGGAACAGGCGGTGAAGCTGGGCGCCAAAGGGGTGAAGCTTCATCCGGGTGAGCATTGCACCTATGTCAACGATCGCGCTTTCTGGCCCCTGTTTGAGCGCTGCCAGGAGCTTGGCATTCCGATTCTTGCCCATTCCAGTATGTATCCAACCGATCCTCCGGGGGTGTCTTACAGCCAGCCGTTGCTTTGGGCGGAAGTGATCGAGAACTTTCCGCGATTGACCGTGATCCTGGCCCATTTGGGCGGTGCCTATTGGGACGAGCGATTGGAGATGGCGCGGCGCTACCCCCAGTCTTACTTCGATACCAGCCTGGGATTCAATGCGCCGGATCGCTTTCTGCCTCAATCCGCTCATCGCTATCTCGCCGAAGAAGACGCCGTGCGAGTGATTCGCAAGATCGGCGTGGATCGTGTCCTCTTTGGCACCGACGGTCCTTTCCACGATCCCCTGTTGCAGATCGAGCAGCTTCTGAGGCTCGACCTGACCGACGACGAGAAAGAACGCATCTTCGCGACTAACGCCAAACAACTCCTTGGGCTGTAGCGGCGGTTGCGGGTCGATATTATGGGGCGCTTATTCCGAGGGGAATAGACGATATGCGTATCGGCTCAAACTCGTCACCAGCAGCGCTGGGGCGGTAGCTAGCACGCTCCAGATCGTCGGAGATCGCCACACCGAGCGTTCTAGTGTAGAGTTGTGATAGTACGAACTTGGAAAGGAGAAACAATATGGCAAACCAAGGGGCGAAGCTAACGGGACCGAGCGGACTCCACTACGACGAGCTGCACAAGCCAGTCGACACGGGAAGGGATGCGCAGCAGGTTGGACCGGTCGTCACCGTCGACAAGTACGAAGACGGCAAGATCTACATCATTACCCTGAACCGTCCCCATCGCATGAACTCTTTGGGCGGCGGCCTCATCGGGGCTACCTACGACGCCTTCGCGGAGTTTCGCGACGATCGCCAGGCGCGGGTAGCTATTCTCACCGGTCGCGGCGCCCGAGCTTTCTGCGCCGGCGCGGACCTCATCGAGACTTCGGAGCGGCGCAAAGCGGCGGCCGCCGGCCAGGCAGTTCCGGACGCCGGGGAGGAACAACTGCCGGTTCCGCTGTCCGAAAGCATGGACCTGTGGAAGCCCACCATCGCCGCCATCAATGGCTTCGCCATCGCCGGCGGTTTCATGATGGCGATGCAATGCGACATCCGCATTGCGGCGGAGCACGCTCGTATCGGCATTGCCGAAACGCGCTGGAACATGGGCGGCGGCCGATGGATGGCGCCGATCACCCGCCAGATCGGCCTCGGCATCGCCCTCGAGCTGACGCTGTGGGGCGACACGCAGTTCACCGCCCAACGCGCCTACGAGGTGGGCTGGGTGAACAAGGTTGTGACCGCCGAAGAGCTTATGGAAACGGCAATGTCCTACGCCCAGCGAGCCATCGACATGGCCCCGCGAGCCGTGCGCAACATCAAGCAAACCCTTTATCGCGGCTTCTACATGACGCCCGAGGTCGCCACCGCCTTTGGAAACGCCATCGAGCAAAACCTGCGCGGGATGCAGGACAGCATCGAGGGGCCGACCGCTTTCGCGGAGAAGAGGAGGCCCAATTTCATAGACGGCTGATCGGCTCTTACTAGCGTGCTGTGCCCAGCAGTTCGGGCAAGGGATTGCAGAGCCTCAGTACCAGCCCAGCGAGTTATGGCCTTGCCAGCGCTGCCAGAACTTCCTTGAAGAGAGAAGACGCCATCGCCGACGCCCCCCGTCAGTTCCCTATTGGCCGGGGGGCTTTCACGACTTGTTCCGAAAGCTTTCGAGGGGCGTATGATCTACTGATGGAGGCTCCCGAGAAACTCGTGGTACTGGACGACCTTCCTCAGGGCCCGGGCAGCGCGCGAGAGGGACGGAAAGACGGCCACGCCGGCGTTGGTCAGATCGGCATGGAGCCTAATTCTTCGGATTTCCTCGTTCACCTCGTCGCCGGGAGACCGCAAAACCATGGCCAGCGGCTTGTGGAAGGCATTGTCTCTCCCGAACTCGCCGACGAACTTGGCGTATTGCCTGTCTTCTTCCGGGTCATCTTGGTCGCCGTAGAAGCCCATTCCCGTCATGAGGCAAACGAGAAAACCGGCGATCCTTGGGTCAGCGCCAAGCAGCTTCAGGGTTCTATCCAGAAGAGGTATGTTCCGCATCACCAATCCGACGTCCAGGGGGTTTCTGATGCTGAAACCCACATCGGGCACGAACTCGCGGAGGCCACGCAGGACCGGCTCGCTGAGGGTCGGCGTCTCTAGCCCCTCCCGGGCGCACGTATCGGCGCCGGACACACTCAGACCTCCACCAGTGCTGAGGACGGCGAGGCCCCGCCCCCGCAGCGGAAGCATGAAACGGAAAGCCACGAGCATGTCCAGGAGCTCCTCCTGCGAGTCCACTCTCGTGGCGCCGGTTTGCCGGAAGAACGCGTCCCAAATGGCCTCCGAGCCGGCCAAAGCGCCGGTGTGAGACGCCACTGCCCGCGCCCCTGACTCGGTCAGCCCTCCCTTGAGCACGACCACCGGCTTACGAGGGTTGATCTCGCCGACCAGCTTGGTGAGCTTCCTCCCATCGCCGATGCCTTCGAGGTACATGCCAATGATCTGCGTTTCCGGGTCATCGGCGAAATACTCGAGAAAATCGGTGCTGTCGAGCACCGTGGCGTTCCCAATGCTCACGGCCTTGCTGAACCGGATTCCCAGGCCCTTGCAGTATCGGCTCACCTCGTTGAGCATTCCGCCGCTTTGAGAGATGAAGCCGACGGGGCCGCTCTCTTTGGGCAGCTTTCCGCAGATAGCCAGCCCGGCTTTCGGCACGTAAAGACCCAGGCAGTTGGGACCGATGACCGAGAGACACCTCTCCTTGGCGATCCTCTCGATTTCTTTCTCGAGCACGATGCCTTCGCTTTCGCCGGTTTCTCGAAACCCGGCTGTGAATATCTGGATGTTCCTTATTGAAGCATCGGCGCACTCCTCGAGGATCTGGGGCACGACCCTGGCCGGCACCGATACTATGGCCAGATCGGCGGCCTCGGGAAGAGAGCCGACGTTAGGATAAGCCGGCAGATCGAGGATTTGGCTGGCTGTCGGATGGATGGGATAGATTCTGCCCGAGAAGCCAAGCTCTCGATAGTACTTGATGAAGCTCGTGCCGTTGGATGACATGGTTGTTTTCGCGGAGGTGCCGATGACGGTGACCGATCTAGGATTGAACATGGTCTCGAAGTCAGGCTTATGCGACATTCCTCATCTCCCTTGATTCGGTGTGGGCTAGCAAATAGTATACAGGAAGCTTGGATTCACTGCAACCAAATCGCGCGGTGTCCAGACTGCCAATAATATCTTGACAGCGGTGTCCGCTGCGCATATATAGAAGGCAGGGGATTGGCACTAACCACGGAGGAGGAGGTATCGAAATGGCCGAGAGAGACGAATCTCTGGTCGAATTGCTGGCAGTGGCTCCCTGTAATTGGGGCCGCTGGGGGAAGGATGATGAACTGGGATCCCTGAAC
The DNA here is from genome assembly GCA_016190625.1 of Chloroflexota bacterium. Classification (GTDB taxonomy): domain Bacteria; phylum Chloroflexota; class Dehalococcoidia; order JACPQF01; family JACPQF01; genus JACPQF01. The sequence goes on from JACPQF010000117.1 coordinate 4,946, forward strand.
TTTCTTACGGCGCCGGAGGTAATGCGAGGCGTCGGCTCGGTCAAAGCCGGTAAGACGTTTCCGCTGATGCTGCCGGTGGGCACGCCCGGCGGCGATCCTCTCTGGCCGGGACGCCCACCGGCGATGCATAGAATGGCGCAGGACAAGGGGGATTACCAATCGGGCAGGATCGCCACGGCGCCCGGGGGCGTGGAGTATGCCGACGACGAGATCACCATCAATTGCCATGGCACGACTCATTGCGATGGCCTGGCGCACACCTGGTTCGACAACAAGGCGTGGAACGGCTACGATGCCGCCGAATCCAAGGGCGGCCTGCGTAAGGCCGGTATACTGCCTGTAGCGGAGCGGGGAATAGTGGGCCGCGCCGTTTTGCTCGACGTGGCTCGCCGCCGCGGCGTTTCTCACCTCCAGATGCACGAGCAGATCACCCTCGCCGAGCTTCTTCAAACGGCCAGATCACAGGGGATCGAGATTCAGCAGCACGACATCGTCCTGGTCCGGACGGGCATTCTCGAAGTGTTCTACAAGGAGGGGCCGGAGGCCTTTTACGCCGATTTCGATGAGCCAGGGATAACCTATGAGCCAGAGTTGGTCCGGTGGTTCTACGAGATGGAGATTCCCCTCTACGGAACCGATACCCTCGGCAACGAGCAGTTGGTCTCGTCGACCGTCAAATCGGTATTTCCCTTACACGCTGCGCTGAGCCGCAATCTCGGCGTCGTGTTCGTCGAGGCTCTGGCCCTGGACGACTGGGCCGAGGACTGCGTCGGTGATGGCAAATACGACGCTCTATTTGTCGGTTTGCCGCTGAAGCTGGTTGGCGCCAGCGCGAGCCCGCTGAACCCTATCGTCGTCAAGTAGTCGCAGCCTCCGGGCCGCCAGCGCGGCTCGCCCGCAATGTGATGTTTTTCACACAACCTCGTCGCTCGCTTGCAAATTGGGAGAATATAGTCTATAGTTAGCTTGTCTCTTATGAAGTCTGGACGAGACAGGTGTTAGGCGAAACACCGGTAACTAAAGGCGTGTCGCGCTCCCATGATGGCTCGAGTTTTCGTTGAACAATTGTCCCATGTCCCGACCAACGATCTTACTATGAGAGCAATCGGAACAGACCGAACCGTGTGACCTCGGACTGGCCCGAGGCCGGCCGTCGAGGTTGCGGCCGCGCCGGGAGCCCTGCCGAGGCGAAACCGCGCGTCAGAACAACAGGAGGTACACTTTATGATCCTAAGGAGGATGGCAGGGATCGCCATCGCCGCCGTTGCCTTGGGCGCAACCGTGATAGCAACCGGTTGTGGCCAGCAGGCGGCAACACCCACCGCGACACCAGCGGTCGCGGCTTCACCCACTCGTCCAGCGACCACGCCGACTGTAGCTGCTTCGCCCACCCGTCCAGCGGCATCGCCCACGACCGCGGCACCCGCAGCTTCGCCTACGACAGCGGCAGCAGCCACGCCTACAACGGCAGCGCCCGCGGCTTCACCTACCACTGCGGCCGCCACGCCCACCAGGCCGCCGGCGACGCCAACCACCGCAGCGCCGCCAGCGGGCGGTCCGCCAAATATCCCGCACACGCTACAAGGCCGGGAAGGACAATGCACTACCTGCCACACAATAGGAGGCGCAGGCGTAGGTGCGCCTGGCGGAACAGGCTTGCCGTCGAGCCATCAGGGCCGCACGAGCGACGTGTGTCTGAGTTGCCACAAGACAGCCTAACTAATCGACTTTGATTATCTTCAGAATCATGGGGAGCGCCACACAGGGGCGAGGACCGTCGAGCACGGTCCTCGTTTCAACTGTGATGGCGGCAAGGTAGTCCTTCCCAGAAGGACGGTCAGCCGTCAGCCTCATCGTTGCAGCCATGATGTGCTTGCTCGCTCTAACGCTTGTTGCCGGCAGCATCTGGCACACTTGAGGTGATCGTTCCGCCGCCCAACAGGAGATCGCCATTGTAGAGCACTACCGCCTGACCTGGCGCCACGGCCTTTTGGGGATCGACGAAAACCACTTCCACCCGGCCGTCCTCTCCGGCCTCGGCTATTGCCGGGACCTCACGGGCTCGATACCTGATCTTCGCCGAGACCGCAAGCGGACCGCAAGGCCGGTCGATGGATACCCAATTGAAGCGTTCAGCTACTAGCACTCCTGCAAACAGATCCGCTTCCTCCCCGACGATGACCGCATCACGCCCGGCGTCCAGCCCCGTCACGTAAAGAGGGCGCCGGGCGGCGATCCCCAGCCCCCGTCGCTGGCCGATGGTGTAGTGGATTATTCCCCGATGGCTGCCGCAAATGTTTCCCGCTTTGTCGAGTATGGGTCCGGGCCGGGCGATGTCCGGCCTGCGCGCCTCGAGGAATCGCCCGTAGTCGTTATCAGGGACGAAACAGATCTCCTGGCTATCCGGCTTGTCGGCCACGGGCAGCCCCAGCTCGCCGGCGAGCTGCCGGGTTCGGGTTTTTGTCATCTCGCCGAGAGGGAACAAGCTGTGGGCTAGTTGCTCTTGATCGAGCATGTAGAGAACGTAGGACTGATCCTTCGTCCGGTCGACGCTCTTCCTGACAACATGCCTTCCTCCGGGCAAATCGAAGGAAAGCCGGACGTAATGGCCGGTTGCCACAAACTCCGCGTCCAGACCTCTGGCCTTGGCGAGGAGGGCGTCGAACTTGACGAACTCATTGCAGCGTAGGCAAGGGTTGGGCGTGCGGCCGCGACTATACTCCTCGACGAAGTTGGCGATGACCTTGTCGGCAAATATCTCCCGGAAGTTGAGGATGTAGTGGGGAATGCCCAGCCTGTCCGCAACTCGCCGCGCGTCTTCGACGGCATTGAGGGAGCAGCACGCATCCTCTCGCAGTGAAGCCGGGGCACTAAACCCTCCGGCCGGGGTACCCAGCCCTCTGGCTGGGTCGTACTCCGGCTTGGGCCAAACGTTTAGGGTGATTCCTATGACCTCATATCCCTGCCTGACCAGCAAGGCTGCGGCTACCGAGCTATCGACCCCGCCGCTCATGGCGGCGACTACTCTCTTCGACATCCCTTCTCTCGCAAGTCCGGCACTGGTGTTCATTCCCAGTAATTTTACCGCAGTTTCCCTGTCTTGGGCCAGCACCTGGGAGGCCCACACCTTACCTCTCCCAGGGGAGAGGTAATATCCCCTCTCCCCGCTGGGAGAGGGTCAGGGTGAGGGCGCCCCACTGCTTGCAGCGGCGACTACGCGGTACGGTTCCTGCGACAATGGTCTCTCCTGACCCGAAGAATCGAGGCCAGATGTCACGATGAAGCTGTTGCTGGCAGCGGAAACCTATCATCCTAACATCAACGGTGTATCGGTCTTTACCCGGCGCATAGCCCGCGGTCTGGCGTATCGCGGCCACGAAGTCCATGTCGTAGCGCCTTCTCTGGAGTTCACCAGCCTAACGGAGGACGACGACGGCGTTACGGTGCACCGCATTCGTTCTCTGCCGACTTTGCTTGACTCCCGCTATCGCTTCAGTCTGTTTGCCGACTGGGAGGTGGGCCAGATCGTGGCCGACTTGTCCCCCGATGTCGTACACATCCAGGACCATTTCTTCATCGGCGGCGCCGCGGCAAAAGCGGCCATGAATCATGCCATTCCCTTACTCGGCACCAACCACTTCGTCCCCGAAGGACTCCTGCACTACCTGCCGTTGCCGGCCGAAGGACAGAAGTTCGCCAAGCGGGTTGCCTGGCGGGCCTGCGTCGATCTCTACAACCGGTTGAACCTCGTCACCTCGCCATCCAAAGCAGCGGTCAGCCTGTTGCGGGAAAAGGGCCTGCGAACGCCCGCGCTGGCGGTTTCCAATGGCGTGGACGTTGAGCGATTTTGCCCCGCCAATGACGGCGCTGGCATCCGGCGACAGCTTGGCTTGCCCGCAAAGCCCATCGTTCTCTACACGGGTCGATTGGAAGCCGAGAAACGAATGGATGTTTTGATGAATGCTATTCCCGACGTGCTGCGGCGGCTGGATGCCCATTTTGTCGTTTGCGGATCGGGCACGGAGAAGTCAAAGCTCGAAAGCCTGGTGACAGGCCTGAGGGTAGTGGACAACGTCAGCTTCGTGCCGTTTCTGGACGAGGAGGAGTTCCCCAACATCTACGCCGCCGCCACCCTCTTTGCCATTGCCGGGGCGGTGGAGCTTCAGAGCATCGTCACCCTGGAGGCCATGGCCTCTGGACTGCCCGTGGTGGCCGCCCGGGCCCTCGCCTTGCCGGAATTAGTGCAGGATGGCCGGAACGGCTACCTCTTCGACCAAGGCGACGTGCAGGACATGGCGGACAAGCTGGTGGCGGTTCTCGCCGACCCGCGCTCGGCTGGCGAAATGGGCAAACGGAGCAGAAAGATCGCCGAGGGCCACTCTATCCAGAAGACCCTGAGCAGATACGAGGCCATCTACCTGTCGCTAAGCCGGGGAGAGTTTGCCTTGAGCCCTTCCTGTTACGTCAGGAGATGAGAGTCCTAAAATGCCATCGGATCGATATGAGGCACCTCTGCTATGCCGTCGAGTTCTCTGTCGGCGCTGACTATCCCATCCAGTAGTTTCAAGTCCCCGCAACATCCCTATGGCGATTACCTTCTTAACCTCGTCCCAGGAGCCGAAATCAACATCCTGTGAGGTTAGGCGACGCGCAGCAGCCGCCCTATCTTCGACGGTCGAGCTGATGAGCTCCTTATCGACTGCCTGATGCACTAACGCTCCCACTGAGGTATTTCTCGCCCTGGCTATTTCCTCAAGAAGCGCGCAACGTTCAGGATCGAATAGAACCTCAACCCTTTTCGTCAACATGCTGGTATCTCCTACGTATTCTTACGTATATTGTAGGCGGCGCGAGAATGCCTGTCAAATCTATTTTCGCTTTACCGCATTGGCCGAGCCAAGGATAAACATTAGTGAGACCCGTAGGGGTGAATCCTCCGGCGGACGGATTCGCCCCTACGTATTTGTGGACCGTGGGTGCGTATTCTTCCTTCAACGGTCTTGGGTCCGGTTGAGGCCGTGGCGGAGAAGGTTGACCTCGTACCAGGCGATGCTGAGGGAGGCGGCCTCGCGCAAACTGTAGAAGGTCTGGCCGGGATAGTGGTCGCTGCCCGCCTTTAGGCCAATAGCCTTGATGCCAAACGCTTGCGCGAAATAGAGGGCACGCGGAAGGTGATACCCCTGGCTTACGAGGATGGCCTCGGTTACCTTGAAGACGACTCGGGCGCGAAAGACGCTATCGAAAGTGCTCAAACCGGCCTGGTCGACGTCGATTTTGGCGGCGGGAACACCCCTGGCGATGGCTCGCTGCTTCATCGCCGTCACCTCGTCGTAGTCTGAGGACCGGTTGTCCCCCGACATGAGCAGACGGCCCACCTTGCCGGAACGATAGAGGGCGACAGCAGCGTCGACGCGGTCAGAAAGCATGCTGCTAGGCTGGCCGTCCGGCCGCAGGCCCGCGCCGAAGACGATGGCGATGGGCGCCGGCGGGACCGCCACAGGATCTTCGTAGACCAATCCGCTATGCCGACTGAACACCCATGCCAGCGGCGCCGCGATCAGCATAACCACTATCAGAGTCGAGGCGATGATGAGTTTTCGGAACATGCTGCTGCCCACAATTGCTCTGCCTTGCTTCAGGGTATCCCCATTGCTTGTTAGATGTTAGCACATGCGTTTTCCAGAGATCAAGAGTATTAGTCGGGATGCGCCGGGCTGAGAAACGTAGGCCCGTTCCGCCAGACCATTGGCCGCCCGACCGCCATAAATCCTTGCCAAGGCCGGCGTACTATGGTAGAATACTGGTAGATTGGGGAATCGTCTAGTGGTAGGACAGCAGACTCTGGATCTGTATGCCGAGGTTCGAATCCTCGTTCCCCAGCCAGAGAATCGATAAAGCCCCCAGCCCTCGTGAAAGGCTGGGGGCTTTCGTTTTTCGGACATGATAGAGCATGGCCTTGTCATGGCGGGGCGAAAGGGTTAGAATAGGCGGGCTTGGGCTTTCGACGTGGTCTGGCCTTGTCCTAAGCTCTGCTTTTTGGTGAGTCATTTGAATCACGAGGGGAGCGCAGTCAAAGGGGGGCTGAATGTTCGTACAGCAACTGGTTCAAGTAGCCAGCGTCCTGGCATGGGTTTTCTTTGGCCTATATGTTCTCCGGTTCCTGACCACCACGGTTCCCCACAAAGGCCTCGTGGCGTCGCTGTATCTCTTGTTGTACCATCGCGTCGTGTATGTCTTCCTCGCCGTCGTCCTCGGCCTGTCGCTGTTCAGCGGCAGCCTCGTGTTCGTCCAGCCGCAACAGGCGGGCGTAGTCATCTCCGTCCTTACTTCCGACGGATATCGCGATCGACCGCTGCGGTCGGGGCTGCGCTGGATCGCCCCGGTGCTCGAACAGGTGAAGACCTACCCCATCTCCTGGCAGACCTACACCATGTCGGGCAAGCCCAACGAGGGCGAGAAGCCGGGAGACGATTCTATTGCCGCCCGTACGTCAGATGGTCAGGAAGTGATGATCGACTGCTCGATCATCTTCCAGGTCGATCCCGAGCAGATAATACGAATAAACATCGAGTGGCAGCAGCGCTACATACAGGATTTCATCCGACCCTTGCTGCGTGGCGTGGTTCGGACTCAGGTCTCCCAGTACACGGTGGACGAGGTGAACAGCTCCAAGCGTCTCGACCTTGAGCGGGACGTAAGCGAGATACTGCGGGAAGAATTGCGGGAAAAGGGCTTCACCATGGACCGGTTCATTCTGCGAAACATTACCTTTTCTCCGGAATACGCTGCCGCCGTCGAGAGAAAGCAGGTCGCCCTGCAGATGGCGACGGAGAACCAGCACAAGGCCGAACAGATCAGGAGGCTGGCTCAGGGTGAGGCCAGCGCCACCTTAACCAAGGCTCAGGCCCAGGCTGAAGCGCTTCAGTTGTTGGGTCAGGCTCTGGCCGGCAACCCCAATCTTCTCACCTACCAGATGTGGAGAAGCTAGCCCCCAACATCAAGGTGATGCTGGTGCCGTCGAACTCCCCGTACATTCTGCCGATACCCAACATGGAAGAGTTCCAGACCTCGATAACGCCCACTCTTCCGATCACGCGGACGATAACTAGCGGACAATCTTCCACTAAGCCATAGGAGTAGACGCTTTGGGCGCAATAGCCAAATTGGTTGTCCTGGCCGTCCTGTTGATCCCGATAGCAGCAGTGGGCTGCCGGCCCTCGCTGCCAGCGGGATGTCCTCCCACCTGCCTTGAAGCCGACCTTCTGGGCAAGGACCTGGGAGGAATCGACTTGCAGGGCGCCCGGTTGGCCGAAGCGAACCTACGCAACGCCCGGCTGGAGCGGGCAGACCTGAGCGACGCCGATTTGAGCGGCGCCAATCTCGTCGAAAGCAACCTGCGGCAGGCCCGCTTGTCGCGGGCGATTCTTATCGGCGCCCAGTTGAAGAAGGCCAACCTGGGGGGTGCAGACCTAGCCGACGCCAACCTCAGCAGTAGCGATTTCACGGGGGCAGATCTGACCGGCGCCAACCTGAACAAGGCCAACATGACCGGCATGACGCTGAATGGCGCCACGCTGGTGGGCATTCAGTTGAGTGGCGCCGACCTGCGGTCCGTGCAAATGAACAGGGCGAGAATGAGCGGTATACAGCTTAACGGTAGCAACCTTGGCGGGGCGGTTCTCAGTGGTTCCGATCTCAGCGGCTCGCTGCTGGTGAGGATCAAGCTGAGCGGGGCCTGGCTTAACATGACGAATCTGTCGAGCGCCATGCTGAACAACGCCTATCTCGAGGGGGCCAGCCTCTACGCCGCCAATCTGAGTGGCGCTTCGATGCAGGACACCCGCTTGATGGGGGCCAACCTGGTGGGCGCCGATCTCACCGGCGTCGACCTGCGGGGAGCCGATTTGACCGGCGCCTTGCTGACCAAGACGGACATGCAGAACGCGGGGGTGGTGATCAAGGATCCACAGGTCACTCAACTCAACGAGAAGAGGCGAGCGGAGCTGGCTAAGGATGCCGATCTCAGCGGCGTCCGGTACAATCGCGACACTAAGTGGCCGGTCCGTTTCGCCATCCCTTCTACCGCGGTTCTCGGGGAATAGCGAATGGCTGAACCGCGTTCGCGACTTAAATGGGGGTGCGCCGTCGTGGGCCTGCTGCTGGTAATCGCCGCAGCGGCCGTCCTGGTTACCAACCGGTTTGACGAGAGGACGCTTTCATCTTTTCGGCCGCCGGCCGCCGACCCGGCTTCGCCCAGCGCCCAGGCTGGCTGCGCTGCCAAAATCGGCGTCGTGCAGCCGGAAACCAGCGAGTACCTGAAAGGCGTGGCAACGGAGATCATGGGGGCCTATGAATTGGCTAGAGACGAGATCAACGCCGCCGGCGGCGTGGGCGGCTGTCCCTTGCAGTTGATCGTCGAGGACGACGGGGGCGTTGCCGAGCGGTCACGCAGCGTCACGCGCCTCCTTATCGAACAGGAGCGAGTGCCGGTCATTTTGAGCACCCTCCTGAGCGACGGCGCGCTGGCGATGTCCGCAGAAGCCAGTAAACGGGGGACTCCGCTTCTCGTCCCCAATAGCGGCAGTCCCTTGATCACTGGCCTGGGGTACGAATGGGTCTTTCGATTGCCCGCCGACCAGACGGCCGATATCAACAGCTCCCTCGGTTTTCTGGCGACCATCTCGACGACGCTGCCCGTCCCCACCCTCGCCATCATCCACGAAGATAGCCTAACCAGCGTTGGCCTGGCCACCAGCCTGGCCGTCGGGGCGGCCTCCCGGGGATACAGCCTGGTTGCTTCCGAACAGATCAAGGCAGGATCGCCCGATTTTGGCGTGAACGTCGCCAGAGTGAAGCGCACCAACCCGGACGTGCTATTCCTCGCCAGCACCTCGGCAGCCGACGCCATCCGCATCGTGCGGCAAATCGGAGAGAGCGGCTGGCGGCCAAGACTCATGGTTGGCCTCTCTGGCGCATTCACTACCAGCCAGTTCGCCAGCAGCGGCGAGCAAACCGAAAACTTTCTCGCCACGGCAGCCTGGGCGCCTGACGTCAGTTGGCGGGACGAATCCGGCCGCACCGGCCAAGACCTTCTCCGGGTCTTTCAGGAGCGCTACCAGGCGCCCCTCAGCGATACCGGTGTCAGTGCTTACGTTGCCCTGAAGGTGGCCGCCACGGCGCTGGACAGGGCAATGAAGAGACCTGGCGGCGATCTGAGGGCCAACGTACGCCAGGCCCTGAGGGACCTGAACGTCGAGAACAGCAACATCGGGCCGATAAGGTTCGACCGCCGGGGCCAGAATCAGCAGAAGACGTTGATCGTTCAACTGGTCGGTAAAGAGTTTGTTACGGTCTATCCACCGGGAGTCGGAACAAGGTCCGCCGTAGTTCCGCCCCTGGCTACGAGTGGGAGGTAGGTTCGCCATATGCTGGACACGAGGTCGGAAGGGCGCGTCGCGGGATTGATGAAGAAGATCGCGCTTCCCGTGATCGTGCTCGTCCTTGTTGCGGTCTGGGTTGGACTGCGTGTATTGCCGGATAGGCTGCCACAGGACCGTCAGGGAGCGAATCTGAGCCGGAGGGACCTGAGGGGGCAGGACTGGGCCAACGCCCGTCTGAGCAAATCCGACCTCAGCCAGTCCAACCTCGCCGGCGCCAACCTCGCGGGGGCCGATCTGAGCGGCGCCGACCTCAGCGGGGCAAAGCTGGCAGGGGCGAGCCTCCGCCGGGCTGTCCTCGTCGGGGCCAACCTCAAGGACGCGAGGATGACCGGGGCCGACCTTACCGGTGCCGACCTCAGCGGCGCCAATCTGACCGGAGCGGTGTTAACCAGGAGCAAGATGGACGACGTACGGCTGAATGGCGTCAACCTGGAAAAAGTGAGGCTGATTGGCGTGGACTTGAGCGGCGCCGAACTGGCTGGCGTGCGGCTGGCCAAGGCCGACGCCCGCGGCGCCCTGTTTGAGGGCGCCAATCTCGCCGGCACCGATTTGAGCGGTACGGACCTTACCGGAGCTTTAATGAACGGGGCCAACTTGAGCGGGGCCAAAATGGCGGGCGCCTATCTATTCGGCGCCAAGCTATCGATGGCTAGGCTATCGGGAGCCGACCTCTCTGAAGCGGTTCTCGACGGCGCCGACCTGCGGCTTGCCAATCTTAGCGGCGCCAGGTTGGAAGCGACGGGCCTGAACGCCGCCAGCATGGATGGGGCTATTCTCGACTTCGCTCGGATGCAGGGAGCGGTCGTCAACGGATCTGTGCTGACGAGTGCTAGCCTAAAGGGTGCCTTGTTATCGGGCTTGCGAACAGTCAAAGGGAAACCGGTATTCGACTCCGCCAGTTTCAGCGGGTCGAGTCTGGCGAGGGCAAATCTGACTCAGGCCACCATAGTCGGCGTGTATCTCCAGGGGACCAACCTCAGTTGGACAAACCTTCGAGGATCCGTTCTTACGGCGACAATGACCATCGATGGCAAATCCATAGTGAAGCAAGCCGACCTGAGCGGGGCGACCCATAACGAGTTCACCCAATGGCCGGCGGGATATCTACCGAAGTGAGAAGAGTATGTCGATAGCTTTCCCCAGATCCATCCGGTCATTGGCTAATGACCGGATAGTGCCGACGCTAGAAGCGCAGCCGAAAAGCCCCTTTTGAAAAAGCGGTGGGGAATCGCATCCGCTTTTTGGCACTATGTGGGGGGCAACAGCAGGTCTGGCAAACAATTCAGACCTCCTAGAAGCGCAGCCGAAAAGCCCCTTTTGAAAA
>JACPQF010000121.1 GCA_016190625.1 Chloroflexota bacterium
CCCTGACCCCGTCCCCTGTCCCCTGACCCCCAAAAAAAGACGCCGCCATTCGGTGCATGGCGGCTGTCAGATCACTTGCTTTCCTACGCTGGCATTGCCCAGTTCAGGTTCAAGGGTCCGTGGCCTATTGACCACGCTCTCAGCGCGCCCGCGCTCCCCTAGCACTCGTCTATTTGATTGTCCATATTGTAACAGGTAATCCTGAGTTGGTCAATAGCGTCAATTGTCTTCGGGGCACGTATCTTGCCCAATCTCGGTGGTCTGAATTTGTCAGCAGCGACTTGTCGAGGGGTGCGAGACGATGAACGAGGAAGCCTTTGTTCTTGAACCACTAGGATCATTTCATGTTCCAGACGAGCTGGCCATCCTCCCCGGCCGAGATGTCGTGGTTTTCCCACTCATGGTGATGCCTTTGATAGTCGTCGGCGAGCCGTGGGTCAGACTCGTCGAGGAGGCGGTGGCGGATGAGCGCATCGTGGGTGTCTTTGCTCAAATGCGCCCAGACGAAGCGCCTAGTTTGGCCAATCTGAACGACGTCGGCTGCGCCGTTCGTATTGCCAGGATGGCGAAACTACCCGAAAGGGGAATTCAGGTCTACCTCCAGGGGCTGGCACGAATTCGGCTCACCAATGTCACGGCGACCGAACCCTACCCGCAGGGAGCGGTAGAAGTGCTCTCAGATCGGGCCGAGCCCTCAGCAGAACTGGAGGCCTTACGTCGCAGTCTCTTATCGGGTTTTCGTCGGATTGTCGAGCTAGCCCCCAGCCTGCCCAAGGAGACAGGTCCGACCGCCGAGAGCATCCTCGAGCCGGGGAGACTGGCAGATTTCATCGCCAGTGTGCTGAGCCTCCTCACCGCCGATAGACAAGAGCTTCTCGAAACCCTCGACGTTACCGAGCGACTGCGAAAGCTGGTCAACTTCGTCGGTCGTGAGGCGGAGATCCTCGAAATTGCCGCCCGTATACAATCCCAGATGAGAGAGCAAGTCGAGCGCACGCAGCGCGAGTACTACCTGCGCGAGCAAATGAAGGTGATCCAGCGTGAGCTGGGGGACGTGGACCAGCAGGCTAACGAGGTCGAGGAGATCAGGGGGAAGATTGAGGCAGCGGGGATGTCGGCGGAGGCACATAAGGAAGCGGAGAGAGAGCTGGAACGGATGGCCCGAACGCCAGCGCAGTCGCCAGACCGCGCCGTGACCCGAGCCTACCTCGATTGGCTGGTCAGCCTGCCCTGGTCACAGGGCACCGAAGATACTTTGGACATCCCGCAAGCCAGCGCCGTCCTTGACGAAGACCACTACGACCTCGAGCGGATAAAGGACAGGATCCTCGAGTATTTGGCGGTTCGGAAGCTGAAGCACGATCTGAGGGGGCCGATACTGTGCTTTGCCGGTCCACCAGGCGTGGGCAAAACCTCACTCGGCCAATCTATAGCTAGGTCGCTCGGGCGCAAGTTCGTCAAGATGTCCCTGGGCGGTATGCGAGATGAGGCCGAGATCAGGGGCCATCGCCGCACCTACATTGGGGCGATGCCGGGGCGCATCATCCAGGCGATCCGGCGGTCTGGTTCCAACAATCCCGTCTTCATGCTCGACGAAGTGGATAAGATGAGCATCAGCTTTCAAGGCGACCCTGCCGCTGCCCTTCTGGAGGTCCTCGACCCGGCCCAGAACTTCGCCTTTGTCGACCACTATCTGAACGTTCCCTTCGACCTTTCCCGCGTGATGTTCATCACCACGGCTAACATCCTCGATCCTGTCCCGCCGGCGCTTAGGGACCGGATGGAGGTCCTCACTCTGTCAGGCTACACAGATGAAGAGAAGCTGGAGATCTCCAAACGCTATCTGGTGTCGAGGCAACTGCAAGAGAACGCGCTGACTGCCGAACAACTGACAATCACCGACGAGGCTGTCCGCAGCATCATCGGCGGCTACACCTGGGAATCGGGGGTGCGAAACCTGGAGCGAGAGATCGCCACCATCTGTCGTAAAGTAGCGAGGAAAGTGGCCGAAGACTTCCACGGCACGGCGGTAGTGAGCGCTGCCAACCTCCCGCAGTATCTAGGACCGCGCCGGTTCCGCCACGAGGTGGTGGAAGAGGCGGACGAGGTTGGCGTGGCCACCGGGCTTTCCGTCACGCCCGTGGGAGGGGAAGTTCTCTTCGTCGAAGCCAGCGCGGTTCCGGGACGGGGAGGCCTGACCTTGACCGGGCTGCTGGGCGACGTCATGCAGGAATCGGCGCGCGCTGCCTTGACCTACGCTAGATCCCGGGCGGACGTCCTCGGACTCCCGGAGAACTTTTACCAACAGTATGACATTCACGTTCACGTTCCCGCGGGGGCTATTCCCAAAGACGGCCCCTCCGCCGGCATTACCCTCGCCATCTCCCTGATCTCGGCTCTCACTCAGCGGCCGATCAATAAGAAGGTCGGCATGACCGGGGAGATAACGCTGCGGGGGAAGATCCTTCCCGTCGGCGGCATCAAGGAAAAAGCGCTGGCAGCCCATAGAGCCGGGGCCAAGACAATGATCCTCCCCAGAGAAAACGAGAAAGACCTCGAGGATATCCCGGGCACGGTGAAGAAACACCTCAAGTTTGTCTTCGTCCAGCACATGGACGAGGTCCTCGCCCTGGCGCTGAGGAAGAGGAAGGTCGAGGAGAAGGCAAAACTGGCAGCCGCGAGCTGAGGCGAAAGGAGCTATCAGCAGTCAGCTTTCAGCCATCAGCTTGATGCGGATTAGCTGCGACTGGCTAGCTTCGTCAAGCTGACGGCTGATAGCTGAACGCTGATAGCTGCTTAGTGGCGCATCCGGCAAGTTAGTCGCAAGATCCATCTCGCTCAGGGCGTCCTTCAGCGGAAGGACGCCCCTACATGTGGGTCAACGTAGCCAAACATGTAGGGGCGGCTCGGGAGCCGCCCATGACCACCGGTTTCTGTTAGTACCACGGATTTACCGGACGCACCACTCAGCGCTGCGGCGGGAAGTCGCTAGCGTCGCCCCGTTCGCCGAATAACCCGATCTCGTAGCCGCTGGGGCCGCCTTTCTCCTGTAGGTTGTGCAACTGGTCCCAAAGATCGACGGGCACCTCTCGCTTGTAGACGTACATGTTGCGGATGGCCTTTACGTTGGCGCTCGTGCCACCACCGCCCCTGGCCGTGACTCCCAGCGCCGTTCCGCCAAAGTTGGCCAGGTTGATGTAGTCTTCGCCAGCCGTAGCCTGCTCGTGGACTGGCACTTTCTGGAGATCCTCGTCGCTCCAGCCCAGCATCCGGATCCACTGGAACTCGTCCTTGTAATCGTACAGGTTCATCTCCCACTGAGTTGCCATAGCTTCCCTCCTGAGTGAGATAACGGGCTCCGGGCGCTATCCGGCAATATCCGTACCGAGGGCAACCCGTCGTCGTCGCAAGATTGTGAGGTGCTCGCCGCATCGAAATGGCACATGTTGTGCTCACCCAATAGCCAACGGCTGAACACTCACATTGCTAGAAGCGAGGCGACGGAACACCGTGGAGACTCAAGAACTGAGAGAAGATGACCGAATCAAGCACGACGTCAAAGACGCGCTGATGGCCGATTCGAGGCTGGACGTAAGCGGCCTCAACGTGGATGTCGTTGGAGGAACCGTTTACCTCACCGGCGTTATTCCCAGCCTTGTCCAGAAACGAACCGCAAGACAGGTGATCGGACGCATTAAAGGCGTGCTCAAGGTGCTTGATGAGCTCAAGGTTGTACCGCTCACCGCTCGAAGCGACGCCGACATCGAGAGAGGTGTCAACGCCGCCCTGCTGCGTGACGTTCTCGTCGACGAAACCAAGGTAGACGTCCGGGTAATTAACGGCGTGGTGACGCTGACGGGGACGGTGGACAATTTCGCCGCCAAGCGCGCCGTCGAGGACATGGCCTGGGCGACTCACGGCGTGGTCGACGTTCTCGACCACATCACGATCGAGTCGCACAGTCCCAGGGCCGATGAGGAAATAGCCCGCGACGTTCTGCTCCACTTGGAAAGGAATCTCCGGGTAAAGCCGAAGCAAGTTCACGTCGACGTCCGAAACGGGCTCGTGACCCTCGACGGACATGTATCGACCACCGCACAGCAGTGGATCGCCGAGGAACTGGTCAGGTGGGTTCCCGGAGTGACCGACGTGGAAGATAACCTAGAGGTCCGATAGGTCGGGGGACAGTGGTCGGGGGACAGGGGTCGGGGGACAGGGGACAGGGGTCAGGGGGGATAGCAGCCAATTGTTCCCGCCGCGTCGCGGCTCGTCTGCCTCCCGGTCCCCGACCCCTGACC
>JACPQF010000119.1 GCA_016190625.1 Chloroflexota bacterium
AAAAAGCGGTGGGGAATCGCATCCGCTTTTTGGCACTATGTGGGGGGCAACAGCAGGTCTGGCAAACAATTCAGACCTCCTAGTGGGGACAGAATTCGCGGGTCTCTGCATATTGCCAGTTTTCGGCTGCATTTCTAGTGCCCGATCGCATGCGGCTGGAAGCTGATAGCCGATGCTGACGGCTGATAGCTATTTCAGCGTTTCCAGATAGGCCGCAATGTTCTTGGCATCCGGCTCGGTCACGCCGACGCTGGGCATGGCCGTGCTTGGCTTGACCGACTTCGGGTTCTGGATCCATTTGACCAGGTTATCAGGGGTGTTCGGAACCGTGCTGGCGATCTGTGAGCGGCCCGCAAAGCCAGCCAGCGATGGCGCCGCCGTGGCATTAGCTCCCTGAACGCCCGGAATGGTGTGGCACGAGCCGCAGCCGTACTTCGAGATAGCCTGCTGGCCCTGTTGCGCGTTGCCTCCGGGCACGGTCGCCGCCGTTGGCGTACCCGACGACGCGGGCGCTCCGCCCGTCTGCGGTTGGCCCCCACCACAGCCCGTCAGGCCGAGCAGAACCACCCCCGCCAGCGCCAAGACGGCAAACGCGGGCACATGGAACCGTTTCAAATAGGAATTCATTCGAGAATACCCTCCTTGTCCGTTTTTCTACCAGCATTGGGCCGTTACGCTACCACGCCTACTGCCTTGCAAGTATCATGCCGGCGATCATTCATTCGTTTGGTGGAATCATTCTTGACGTCGAAGGTCGAGTCGTCGATTATCCGGAGAGCGCCTACCAGCAGCCGATTGCGCCCTATCCTTCCAGGCGGACCGTGCTAGCGGGCGCCGTGGCAGGATTGGCGGTCGGCTCATGCCTCACCCTTTCCATGGTGAGTGGAAACACACCATCACTCTGACCATTGCTCAAAACTAAATGTAAAGGTTATTTATTTACGGGCTCTAAGGACAGACAGGCGACCATCATAACGAACCTGGACCACATGCCAGGCGGAGAGCCAGATGGCGGTGCGGGGAGCACCGGACGAAGCGGGTGATAGTGGAGACTTGCGATGCGATGAAGCGGGCGATGGAGACGGGGGAAGCGTATCAGACGCTGCTGGGACCGCCGCCGGCTGATCCGAGGTGGCGCATGCGGCGAGGAGTTGAGGGAATTCAGGCAGGCGCTACGCCTTACTGCCTGCAAAGCGTTGACACCTCTGCTCAGTAGTTGTACAATCGAGGTAGGCGATCAGGTGCTTGTAGTTCAAGCTATCTCTTGAATAAAAGCAGTCTGTCAGCCGTATTGTCCGTACGCCCGCGCCGCCGATCTCATCGCTCTGGGCCTCGCGGAGCCCGGCCTGGGGGTGTCTGTCCGTGATAGCAGGGGAGCACAGGGTAAAACAGGCAGACGCCGTTCCAGACATGGCGCCAATCATTGGAAGAGCACTCCTTCTTCCAGGAACGTTGGCTGTATCCATTGCCTTGCTGGTCCTGCTTGCCTTCCGCTGGAACTTCGTCAGCGATGACGCCTTCATCACAATGCGGTATGCGCGGAATCTTGTTCAGGGCCTTGGTCTCGTCTACAATCCCGGAGAGGCGGTCGAAGGCTACTCCAGCACCCTTTGGGTGCTCCTCCTTTCCGGGCTGGGCTATCTCCATATCGACTACGTGCTCGGGAGCAGAGCGCTCTCTCCGGTGTTCTCCATCGGCACCACGGTCTTCACCTATCTGGTGGCCCGGCGAGTCTTGCCGGAGCGTCCCTTTCTGTCCGTGCTTTCTACCGTCCTAGCGAGCATAAACAGCGCCGTCTCCGTCTGGTCGCTGGCCGGGCTGGAAGAAACGGCCTTTGCCTGCCTTATCATGCTCGCCCTCTTCATGCTTCTTTCGCCAACTCGCAGCACCCTACGACCTCTCCTTCTCGGACTCATTCTTTCCGGCATCGTATTGGCCCGAAACGAGGGCGCCGTGGTGGTCTTGATCGCCGTGGCGTGGTTGTCCGTAGAGTTCGCTCCCAATCTCCGCCGCCTTCTGCCTGTGGTCTTGCCCGTGCTGTGCATCGTCGGGGTTAGCTCTATTCTTCGCTTCCTCTATTTTGGCGACTGGTTGCCAAATACGTATTATGCCAAGTACTCCATTTCATAAGTAAGGTATCGTATTGTTCTGTCTTGAGGTATAATGGTCTCCCAGAAAGGAGACTGCCATGCCTCGACGCAGCCCGTATCAAATCGTCCTGTCTGCGGAGGAGCGGAGCCGGCTCGAAGCCTT
>JACPQF010000128.1 GCA_016190625.1 Chloroflexota bacterium
GACAAGGGCTGGGACTACTTCGCGCAGCATCTCGTCGGCAGCGGGCCGTGGAAGGTCGTGAGTTTCCAGCATAATGTTCGTCTCGAGTTAGAGGCGGTAGAGACTCACTGGCGAGCGGTGCCTAAGTTCAAGAACCTCACGCTTCTAAGTATCAGTGAAGAGGCGACTAAGGTTGCCATGCTCAAGACAGGGGAGTTGGACATGGCGATGGAGCTCTCGCCTGACTCGGTGGCCGGGCTCAAGGCGGCCGGCCTACGGGTTTTGGGTTATTACGGATCGGGGCAGTGGTATATGCCGCTGCTGTGGGACACGAACAACCCCGAAAAGTACGCCGTGAGCGACGTCAGGGTGCGAAAGGCGCTGTCGCTGGGCATAGACCGGAAAGAGGCAGCCGAAAAGATATATGGGGGCTATGCCCAGCCAAGTGCGGTCGCCTGGGTGCCCACGAGTGCCTACTTTTTCGACCCTAGCGTGCTCAAGCCGGACCCCTACGATACTGATCAGGCGAAGAAGCTGCTCGCCGAGGCAGGATATGCCAACGGCTTCACCACAAAGGTCTGGGATTCGGGAGCAGGGGGCATTCTCTCCAGTCTGAATCTTGCCCTGGCGGGCTACTGGCGTAAGATAGGGGTCAATGCGGAAGTAGTGCCCGTAGACTACGCTACTGTGAGCAGAAAGTTCTTTAATCAGGTCCCGACTGCCGAGACGTCGAACACCTTCTTTCCCTTTATCGGCTCAGGGGGCACTTTTGGCTTCGACAGAGTGGTGTTCTATCATTCTGCCAAGGGCATCTTGAGAACCGTCAAGAACCCTCGCCTGGAGGAGTTGATCGACAAGGTTCCCATGACCGCGGACCCTGGGGAGAAGAAGCGGATAGCGCTGGAGGCGGCGCTACTGGCCAAGAATGGGTACACCATGATAGCTGGCCTGGACGTGGACACAATCTACGCGCTTGGACCGAAGGTCGGCGGTCTGACACCTGTCAAGGGCGTTGTGGGTCTAGCCGCTTCCTATGAGACCATGACCCACGCCAAGTAGTTCGTCACGACCAACCCAATCTCACCATGATTGGGAGCAAAGCCCCTAAAGGCCGGCCGGAAAACTTCCGATTCACGGTCGGCCCGAATGTCCTGGCTGCCACCAAACCAGGGCCGATCGCATGCCGTCCGGCCAGTGGTAGAGGCCGTCTTTTAAGGTTAGCTTCTGCTCCAGTGAAGCGCGGATGCCGGCGTCGTAGGTGTGGTCCTCGCCCAGTCTCAGGTGGTCTCTGGCCCGCTCGAGGGCAGCCTCGAGACTGTCGTTGGTCCACGGCTTGAGATGCGGCTCCATCATGGCGCTGGCGTAAATGCCGGCGTCGAGAAGGGCGTTGTAGGCCACGACGAAGTTGGGGCTGTCGTGCCGGTGGCCGTGAATGAGACGGGCTGCCTCGCCCAAGACGCCATCGTGGGCCGGCACCCGAATGAGAAGAAAGCAGATGTCCCGGGCAGCCTGCTCCATTTTGCGCACGAAGGCGAGAAGGTCGGGGCTGGTGTACATGGCGTGAGCGCAGATGACGACGTCGTGCGGATCGGCCTTTACCTCTTCCCAGCTGCCGCGAATTACGTCGACGTTGTTCAGGCCCGCCGCCGCCAGATTAGAAGTCAACATCGAGATCATCGCCGGTGACGGCTCGACGGCCGTCACCCGTCTTGCCATCTTGGCCAGGGGAATGGTCCAGCCGCCCGTGCCGGCGCCGATGTCCAGGGCCGTCGAATGGGATCCCAACTGGGAGACGACGAAATCGCGCAGCGGGTCGGGGCGGTTCAGCTTCCGCTTCACAGCAGCATCAAACTGCCTGGCCCGGCCCTGCCAGGTATCCGGCGCCCGGCCATCCTTTGTCTGCTCGGCCCTGAGGAACGCTGTCGCCAGCTCTCGCCAGAGCTCGAACCAGTCAGTCTGCATAGATCCCCTGTTAGCTATCGTGAAATCCGGGTCCGCAGCGACTTTGATTCTACCCGACCACCGTACCTTCCGGCGGCGGCGATACGCTCGGTGACTCCCGGCGCATGATCTCTCTGGCGACGACGAGACCCGAGGCGGAGGCCTGAATGAGGCCGCGCGTTACCCCGGCGCCGTCGCCGATGGCGAAGAGGTTGCCGATCTTGGTCTCCAGCCTCGGGGACAGGTCCAGACGCACCGAGTAGAACTTCACCTCCACGCCGTAGAGGAGAGTATGCCGCGAATGCACCCCCGGCAGCATCTTGTCGAGAGCTTCCAGCATCTCGACGATCGCAATCAGATAGCGATAGGGCAGGACGAAGCTGAGGTCGCCGGGAGTGGCGCCCTTCAAGGTGGGCGTGACCAAGCCCCGACTAATGCGCTCCACCGTCGAGCGGCGCCCGGACAGCAGATCGCCCAGCCTCTGGACGATCACCCCGCCACTCAGGATGTTGGCGAGGCGGGCGATGTAGCGGCCGTAGGCGATGGGCTCCTTGAACGGCTCGGTAAAGTTGGTGGAGACGAGAAGAGCGAAGTTGGTGTTCTCCGTCCGCCTCTCGGCGTAGCTGTGGCCGTTGACCGTAACCACCGGATCGTTGCCGCCCGTGTACTCCGTGGTCACCTCGCCATGAGGGGACACACAAAAGGTGCGAATGCGATCGTCGAAGGCCTTGGTATAGAGCTCGAGCTTGGGCTCGTAGAGGGTGCTGGTGACCTCCTCCATGACCGCCGCCGGCAGCTCGACCCGAACGCCCAGGTCGACCGGATTGGCTCGCATGGGTATTCCCAATCGTTTGCCCTCGCCGGCCAGCCAGTCGGCGCCTTCCCGTCCCGGCGCCACGATCACGTAGCGGGCCTCGACGGTTTCCCCCCGCGTGGTCTCCACTCCCTTAACCTCTCCGTCAGCGACCACCAATCGCTTGGCCGTGGTCCGCAACCGCAGGTCCAGGCGGGTGGAGAGGTGATCGTACATGGCCTTGAGGATGTCGAAGTTGTAGTCGGTGCCCAGGTGGCGTACCTTCATGGCCGTGAGACGAAGGTCGGCTCTAGCTGCCCGCTGGCTGAACTTATCCACAGCCTCCCCCGCGCCGTAAAGTCGTCCGCGGAGCTTCTCCACGTTGCCATACTCCAGGTAGGTCCCGTCCACCTCGTCGATGAGGCGGTCCAGCTCCTCGGCGGGAAGATACTCCTTCAAGTAGCCGCCGACCTTGGGCGAGAGCGTGAGCTTGCCATCGGAGAAAGCCCCCGCCCCGCCAAAGCCGCACACTTGGTGACAGACGGCGCAGCCAATGCAACTGATGGACTTCTCCATGGCGGGGCAGCGACGCCTCTCCAGCCCCATTCCCTTCTCGAGAAGCGCAACCTTGACCCCGTTCTTCACCAACTCGAGGGCGGCGAATATGCCAGCCGGTCCCCCGCCGACGATGATAACATCGTATCTTCCTGCCATCGCCATTCTCCACTCAGAACCGAAAAATGATCGATCTCCCGCTATATTATAGCCTGTTTGGGGTTGTGACACCAACCCGCTGGCCCCTCCCAAATCCCCGAATCCAATAGTGGTAGTCGGAGAAAACATCAAAAACATGTAAACAAAACTATTGCCAGGGGGCGGCGAAAGTGCTATACTAGCCCCGCAACAACAGGGAGCTAACGAAGGCACCCCTCAAATTGTGCGGTGATGAACGCCCAAGCGGACGGCGATGACAATGCCGGTCACATGGGCGTTTTGTTTTCCCCGACAGGAGAGGAGGTGGTTGCATAGACGAGGAAAAACCGGAGCGGTGCAGCGATAGATGTTAACGCTCGTATCGCCAAGCCTATTCGCGCATCATCTATCTGAAGGAGGGAGAGATTAAACAAGCATGCGAAGAATTACTATTCTCGGCGGCATCTTAGTGCTACTGCTCCTCGTCCTCGCCGGCGGGGCAGGACTGAGGCAAACGACTGCAGCGCCAGACGACGTGGTCGTGACCGTCACCGGAACGGCTGCTCGGGCGATTATTCAGTACGACATCACGATCTCCAACAAGGGGACGGCTGCCATCTCGGATATCTATGTGGCCGGCTTGATCTCCAGTGGTGCCAAGTTCGATTCAGTGGTCACCACTCCTGCGGGAGCTACCTCTCTGGGCGCTCAGGGTAACGTAGTGGCCTGGCTGCTTAATCGGGTTCCCGCCGGTGGGAGCGCCACCCTCTCCTACAAGCTCAACGCCCCCGATGGCTCAGCGCCGGTAAACGCCTACGTGGCATGGAAGGCCCCCACGGCTGGTTCGGCGTCGAGCGCCGCGATCACCAGAGAACTGGCGGTTGATAATGGAGCAGCAAAAAGGGGCTGTATGGCCTGCCACTACAGCGTGACTCTCGCCCGCGAGAGCGAGCGGGGCGGACCCAACCATCCCAAGATCGCCAACGAGGCTACTGTCGACGTCTGCCTCGGCTGCCATAAGGCTGCCGCCGACAGAACCGGATTGGCGCCGAAGATGCTCCGCACCATCGTCCATGCGGCTCACCTGAACAGCGATTCTTTCATCACCCGGTACAAGGGCAATTGCTTCACCTGCCACGAGATCTCCGAGACCGGCGCCTGGTTGCTGCTGTACGACAAGGTACATGGGAACCAGTATAATGTTCCGGCTGCCGAGTCTATCAACGCCAAAGGCTATGCGTCATCTGGCCGACCCATCATCGACGTGAAGCCGTAGAAGGATCTCCAACGGGATCTCTGCACAAGAGGGTTGGCCTTTCATAGCACTCAGGGGCGGGTTCGTAACCCGCCCCTACTGCTTCCCAAGAGATTATTGAGATTCAAAACCGTCGTCGTCCCAAGAATGAGCTTGGTCGCTCAAAATCGGCGCGAGCTGCTGTGATCCGGCGATTCGCCCGCCCCCAGGTCACTCGGTCTCGTGGCTAAGATCCGCCCGCTCAGGCTGGCGCGCCCGGCGGCCGCCGCCAGGGCCGCGCCGATGGCCTCTTCCTTGTCGACGCAGAGGGCGATGACGGTGGAGCCAGCTCCCGAGAGGAAGGCGCCCAGCGCACCCGCCTCGATCGCTGCCTGAAACAGCAGGGGCATCGCCGGAAATACCGCTTGGCGCGGCGGCTGATGCAGCCGGTCCTCGGTGGCAGTCCGCAGCAGGTCGAGCCGGCCGGTGGAAAGGGCGGCTACGAGGAGGGCCACCCGGCCGAGGTTGAACACGGCGTCGGCGCGCCGTACCGGATCTGGCAAGATGGCTCGCGCCTCCTTGGTAGGCATCTCGAAGTCGGGTATGAACAGGACTGTCCTCAGGTTCTCCGGCAGCGGCACGCGAGCGTACGCCACCTTCCCATCGACCACAGCCGAAGCGACGCAGCCGCCGAGGAGAGCGGGCGTGACGTTATCAGGGTGTCCCTCGAAAGCGTAACCCAGGGCCAGCAGATCGTCCATCGACAGGCGACCACCACAGAGGGCGTTTCCAGCCATCAGGCCCCCGGCAACGGCGGCGGCGCTGCTGCCCAGACCACGGGCGAGGGGGATGTCACTGCGAACCTGCAGGCGAAGGGGGGGTATGGCCACGCCCGCCCGGTCGAAAGCGGTGCGAATAGCTTGATATATGACGTTGTCGGGGCCGCGAGAGATGGCGGCAGCGCCCTCGCCTTCGACCTCGATGGCGAAATCGTCGGCCACCGACACGGTGAGGGCATTGCGGATGTCGAGGGCCATGCCAAGGGTATCAAAGCCAGGGCCGAGATTGGCCGTAGTCGCCGGCACGAGGATAGTAACTTTATCCCGCATCAATAGCCAAGTTCCTTCTCAATGGAGGCAACATCGGCCGGCACGGCAACCATGCCCGGAACCGTTTTCATCGCCGTATCCGGGTCTTTCAGGCCGCTGCCGGTGAGAACGCAGACGACGGTCTTGCCCGAGAAGTCCTGGCCCCTGCGGGCCAGCTTCAGGAGCCCGGCCACGCCAGCGGCCGACGCTGGCTCGACGAAGAGGCCCTCGCCATTAGCCAGCAGATGGTAGGCCTCGATGATCGCATCGTCGGCAATGGCGTCGATCAACCCGCCCGACTCTTCTCTCGCTTGCTCGGCGCCTCGCCAGCTCGCCGGGTTGCCGATGCGGATGGCCGTGGCGATGGTCGTGGGCTGGGCGACCGGTTTCCCCCGCACAATAGCGGCTGCCCCCTCGGCCTCGAATCCCATCATACGTGGCAGGCTATCGCTCTTGCCGGTCCGGCGGTATTCGACAAACCCCCTCCAGTAGGCGGTGATATTGCCGGCGTTGCCAACCGGAATGAACAGGTAATCCGGCGCCGCTCCCAGCGCATCCACGACTTCGAAAGCCGCCGTCTTCTGACCCTCGAGACGATAGGGATTCAAGGAATTGACCAAAGTGATGGGATGCCGGCCGACGATGGTCCGCACCATTTGCAGCGCCTGGTCGAAGTTTCCCTCGATAGCCAGCACTTGGGCACCGTGCATAAGGGCTTGGGTGAGCTTGCCCAGGGCCACATAGCCACTTGGCACCACCACCGCGGCGGCAAGGCCGCAATGAGCGGCGTAGGCCGCGGCAGAGGCGCTGGTGTTGCCGGTAGAGGCGCAGATAATGGCCTTGCTTCCCTCCTCGATAGCCTTCGCCACGGCCATTACCATGCCCCGGTCTTTGAAGGAGCCCGTGGGGTTGCACCCCTCCAGCTTGAAGTAAAGCTGGTCGCAGCCGATTTCCCGGGCAATCCGCGTGGACTGGACTAGAGGCGTGTCGCCCTCGCCCAAAGTGATCAAGGGAGTGCCGGGGTTGACGGGGAGAAAGCTCCTGTACTTCTGAACTACGCCAAAGCGCATACTACTGTACCTGCCCTCTCAGCCTGGCGATTCTCTCCTTGAGATCGCTGGCCTGAATCTCCAACTCCGCCACCTGACGCCGTTTATGGCGTTCCGCTAGCTCCTCGATTCCGATCAGGCTGTTATCGAGCCGGGCGATGTGGTCGAGAAGAAGCTGCTTGACCTCTCTTAGGTCGTCGGCGAGCAACTGCCGACGATCCTCGACCTGTCTAGTTTCCCGCGCCTGTTCGTCGAGGCGGACACTGTGGACGTCAACCAGCGGGGCGATGTCGACGAACTGCTTCTCCAAACGCTGATGCTCCAGCTTGACGACCTGAAGACGCTCGCCAAGGTCGACCCTCATTTGCTCTTCAGCCAGCACCGCGACCACCTGCTCGTCGATCTGTTTCACCTTATCGGCCAATATTTGGAATCGAGCCACCACCACGTCGTCTTGTCCCCGCAACGCATCAAGTTGTCTGTAGATGCTCTCTATTTCGCCTTCGTTACGTCTGCTTTGATCGACGGCGATCTGCGTGCGGGCGGCCAGCGTCTCAGTCTGCTGTTTGAGACCATCGACAGTCTTGGCCAGTCCCCCCAGGGCTTCGTCGTGGCGTCTGATCGAGTCGCTCGTCGTCTGAGCCTTACCCAGCAGGGGTTCGAACTCCTTAAAGGTGCTATCTAACCGCAGCCAGATTTCGTTGATGGCCTGCTTGTTTCGCTCAATATCCCCCTGCCGCGCCTTGTCGTCCTTATCGGTCTCTTGGGCATGCTGGGAGAAGGACGACTGCAGGCGAGCCACGGCCTCCCGCAACTGTCTGGCGAGCTCTTCCACCGCCGACACTCTGCCGAGCTGGTTCCGCGCCGCGGCAACCTCCTCCTGGAGGGTGCGGATCTGCCCCGCTTGCTCTCTGGCAAGATTGACCAGTTGCTCCAGTTGGTATTGAAGTCTGCCAAGCGCGGCTTTGGTTTGATGATGCTCCTCCTCGAGCCAGCCTAACAGGCTGGAGACGCGCGTTGTTTCTGTGCCCTCCACGGCAGTCTCCTCTCGAACGTAGGGTAGAGGGTATAGGGTATAGGGTTTAGGGGGTCCTCTACCCTCTACCCTCTACCCTCTACCCTACCCCATACCCTCTACCCTAACAAAGTTTCCTATCTCCTTCACCGTAGATAGCTCCCGAAGCTCGCCTAGGGCCTTTTGCATGCCAGCCTCGCGGGCGAGATGGGTCATAATGACTATCTCTGCCGTCTTGGCGCTGGCATTGGCCTCCTTCTGGATACAGGAGGCGATGCTAATACTGTTGCGGCCCAGACTGCTGGCGATCTGCGCGAGCACGCCTGCCCGGTCATCCACGATCATGCGCAGATAGTACCTGGTTTCGACGGACGACATGGGCCTTATAGGCATACCGGCAGATTGCTTGGAGCGCCAACGGTTGCCAACGCCAGCCGTGATATCGCTGGCCACCTCGATTACGTCGGCGACGATTGCCGAGCTGGTGGGCAAGGCTCCTGCTCCCTGGCCATAGAAGAGAACCTTGCCCACGAGGTCTCCTTCCACGTAAATGGCGTTGAACACGCCATCGACTTTGGCCAGAAGAAGACCCTCGGGTAGAAACGCGGGATGAACTCTCGCCTCGATGGTCCCCTCCACCTCCTTGGCTATGGCCACGAGCTTGATGGTATAGCCAAGCTCTCTAGCGTAGCGGAAATCTCTCGCCGCCAGTCGGGTAATGCCTTCACAGTGGATATCGGCCGGCCGCACGGTTTGACCAAAGGCCAAGGTGGCAAGAATGGCCAGCTTGTAGGCAGCGTCGTAGCCCTCGATGTCATTGGTGGGATCGGCCTCGGCGTAGCCAAGGGCCTTGGCCTCCTCCAGCGCCGCCCCGAAATCAAGGTTTTCCTTGGCCATCTTGGTCAGAATGTAGTTCGTCGTGCCGTTGATGATAGCGTGGATAGCCGTGATCTTGTTGGCCGTCAAATCGTGCTTGAAGGGGGCGATGATGGGAATGCCACCGCCTACGCTCGCCTCGTAGAGTACGTCCACCCCTTTCTCTTTGGCCACCGCCAGAAGCTCGGGTCCATGCTTGGCCATCACCTCTTTATTGGCGGTCACGACGTGCTTGCCCTTGTTCAAAGCCGCCAGGATGTAGTCGTGAGCCGGAGACTCGCCGCCGATCACCTCGATGACCACGTCTATATCCGGGTCGTCGAGAATGTCCTTGGCGTCGGTAGTTAGCAGGTCTGACGGCACAGAGACCGCTCGCGGCTTCTTTAGGTCCCGCACGAGCACTCTCTTAATGACCAGCGGGAAGCCGATCTGCGAGGCCATGGAACTGGCTTTCTGGGGCAGAATCCTCGCCACCCCGCCGCCAACCACTCCAAGGCCCATTAGGCCGATGTTTATGCAGCGCCTCTGCTTCACTGTGGCTCCTTTCAGCCGAGACTACAAACAAAGTATACGTCTATTTCTCTGTGGGGAAAGCCGCTTTCGTTAAAGCCGCAGAAGGAAAAACCGGACTTCTGGAAGAAGCTGATGGCCGGATAGTTTCTCGTCTCGGTCTCGGCGACCAGCCCCCGGACTCGCCGTGCTTTCGACCATCTCTTGGCCTCCTCGATCAGCGCCGTGCCGTACCCCCGACGGCGCTTCTTTCGAATCACGGCGAGATGAATCAGCTTCCCCCAGTTGCGGCGGCGATCGATCTCCAGGCGAAGGTAACCGCTGAACACTCGATCCTCTTCGACGGCGAGAAGTAGATCGCTGTTCTGCCAGTGAGCAAGCCAATCGTTATCACGCTTGGTCTCTACCATGATGGCCCGGGGAAGACGGATAGCCCGAAAGGTGGTGCTAACCTCCTCGTCGGCGATCCGGTGGTCCATCTGCCACACGCAATCGGTGGAGAAGGAGGTGTCGAATCCCTCTATCTCCTCGAGGTCTTTTGTCAATACCGGGCGAACTATCATCTCTACGCCACCAATTTCCGATAGGTGTACTCGCCGAGGATCTTGATTACCGCCGCCGCGGGAACGGCGATGAACATCCCCAAGATGCCCGCTATGGCGCCGCCGGAAAACAGGGCAAAGATGATAACTAGCGGGTGCAGGTGGATGACCCGACCGATCACGTTAGGGATTACCAGGTAATCTTCCAAATGGCGGAGAATCGTATAGACGATGGCGATCGCGCCGCCGAACACCCAGGGATGCCAGCCGAACACGTTTGGCTGCAAGACCCCTACCGTTACCGCAATGGCGCCCGCAGTGATCGGTCCGATGATGGGAAACCACTCCAGCACTCCCGTAGCGATGCTGATTACGACGGCGTACCGGACTTGAAGTATGGGACCAATCACCATCCAGGTAACCGCACTCATAATGATGAAGAGGAGCAGTTGACCGCGGATGTAGTCGCCCAGGGTGCCGTTTATCTGGTGTCCGAGGGCGAGTATCTCATCCCTGTAAGGGAGAGGTATGAGTTTCTTGAACCCGATCGAGACCTTCTTGGCATCGAGTAGGAGCAGAAAGGTAGTAACAAAGAATATCAGGAGCTTGCCGAATAGATCGATGGTCCACCTGACGGCTGTTACGGCGCCGCGCGGAAAATCGCCGACCTGCCGCGCCATGGCGTCGTTGATGGCCTTGGCCGTGACCGTGTAGCCAAACAAGGTCGGCGGCGCTTCGCCGAAGAGATTCTTCTCCAAGGACTCGACGATGCTCGGCCAGTTCGTGCGCAGATCTTGAACTTCGCTGACGGCAGCCCCCGTGACGTTGACGATCACCCAACCCAGACCAAGGGCCAGGGCCAGGGCCATGGTCAGCACGACCAGGCCGCGCCGCACCCTCGTCCGGAGCGACAGCCAGTTGACCAGAGGGTTCAACACGTAAGCGGCAGCAATTCCCCAAATGAAGGCCGGCAGGATGTGGCGCACGTAGATCAGGAAGATGATGGTGGCGATTCCCAGAACCACGATGACGGCGATCTTGGTCCGCTTGCCAAACCTGATCTGGGTCAGAGCCTGCTCGTTCTGCTCATCCATGACAGGGATTTTAGCCGATCAGCCTCCAAAAAGCAACCGAAAACCTATCGGGCGAGGGGATACTGCCACTCCTCAACATTCCAAAAGAGGTTCCAGGGGTTGGGCCTTAGGCCCTCAAGGGAGGACTTGATCGCTATGTAGCTCTTCTGATAGTAGAGGGGAATCTGGGGAGAGTCGTCGCCGATGATTTCCTGAACCTTGAAGTAGATCTGCTTTCGTGCGGTTTGGTCGAGGTTGACCCTGCCCTCGGTCAGCAGCTTGTCGACTTCGGAGTTGCTATAGTGCAGGAAGTTATGTCCGGTGGGCATCGACTTGGAATGGTAGGAGCGGCTTAGAAGCTCCGGATCGATACCCAGGGCGCCGGAAAGGAAGACAGCCTCAAAACTGGACTTGAGAACGCGCTCGTTGATGAAGGCGTTAAGCTCCATGAATTGGACGTCCACCTCCATTCCGAGCTGAGACCATTGCTGACGGGCGAACAGGGCAACCAGATCGCGCTGCTTGCTGCCTTTGTTGGTGAGGAGAGAGAACTTGAATCGCTGGCCGCCCTTGGTCAGCAGGCCGTCGGCCCCAGGCTTCCAGCCTGCATCGGCGAGCAGCTTCTTCGCCTTCTCCTTGTCGTAGGGATAACTACTGACGTTGGGATTGAACGCCCAGGAGTTCGGCGTCAGGCTGGAAGTGGCCAGAGACACCGTTCCCGACATGATCTTGGCGACAATGGCCTGCTTATCGAGGCCATAATTCATGGCCTGGCGAACTCGCTTGTCCTGGAAGAGCGGATTCTCGTTTTGCAGGCCGATGTAGGAAATGCCTCCTGGCCAATCGTAAACGGCGAAGCGGCCCGCCTGTCTCAGTTGGTCCACAAGCTGCAGCTCGGGGCTGCCACCGTCTATCTCACCGGAGACGAATTGAGCGTTCTGCGCGTTACCGTCGGGGAGAAGCTTCCAGACGATCCGCTCTAGCTTAGGTCGCCCCTTGAAGTAGTCCTCGTTGGCCCGGATGCTGACCTTTTGCGATGGTAACCACTCCTCGAAGGCGAAGGGTCCGCTGCCCACCGGCCGGCGATTGAACTCGGCAGTGGAGAGATCCTGCTCGGCCAGCAGATGCTTGGGAACTATTCCAACGTAAAGCTTGGATGGAAAAGCGGCGCTCTTCTCGCTAAAAGTGAATCTTACCGCATACTTGTCGGCGGCCTCGATAGCCTTGACGTTGGCATAGTCTGCTTTGGCGACTCTGGCGTTCTTGTCCCTCATTATCGTGTCATAGGTGAACTTGACGTCCTCCGCCGTGAGCTCCTCGCCGTCGTGGAATCGCACGCTCTTCCGCAGCCTGAAAGTCCAGATCAAGCCATCAGGGGACACGTCGTAGCCTTCGGCCAGCTCGGGGACCATCTCCAGCCTGTCGTTGACCGCAAAAAGCCCGTCGAACATGGTCCCCACTATGGCTCGGGAAGCCGCGTCGGTCGCCAGGAGGGGGTTGAGAGTAGTGGGCTGTAAAGTAGTCCCGAGGGTCAGGGTGCCGTCCACCGCCGGTTGGCCCGCCTCCAGTCTAGCCAGGCGGGCCGCCTGAACGGCGCAGCCCGTGAGAAGAGCGAGAATGACAAGCGCGCCGAGCAGCGCGGTTCCGCGCCACCTTAGAGGGTGAGTTGCGTTGGCATCACGCGATTTCAAACTAGCCAAGCGACATCCTCGCGACTCGACCACGGAGCTTGCGCGTTGCCTTCAACGACGAGCGAGGCGTACCCCGGCCGTAGGGGCGAATCGCGGTCATCCCGGAGCACCACGCAGCCCCCAGCCACTATCCACCTTTGAGGCCGGGCACTCCCAATAAGGTCTCGGCTTGCCGGACGGCGCGCAATATGGCGGCTGCCACAACCTCCGCCGCCACCGCGCCGAGGGCGCTGAGACTGACGCCCTCCGGTTTGGCCTTGCCAGTAGCCAAGGCAAAGACCGTGTCACCGTCCGCCATGGTGTGACAGGGACGGATAGCCAGCGCTAGGCCATCCTGGGCCATCTGAGCCAGCTTGTTAGCCTCTTCCTTGGTGAGGACCGCGTTGGTGGCCACCGCACCGAGCGTGGTGTTGCCGACTGGGTTTTCCAACTCTGCGGACCAAAGGCCCACCGCGGCGCCTGCCTCCCTGGCGAACCGAGCCGTGCCCGGCATACGGGCTCCGGCCACGGTTCGGCCGGTATCGGGGTCGACCACATCGCCCCCGGCGTTGACGGCCACGATCGCTCCGATCACGATGCCGCCTGGCAGCGCTCTGCTCGCCGTGCCGACACCGCCCTTCATCCTGCCCACGTCACCCTGACTCTTGCCGATCGTGGCTCCCGTGCCGGCGCCCACGTTTCCCTCAGCCACCTCCCCCGAGGCCGCCGTCAGGCAAGCCCGATAGCCGGCTTCGGCGTCGGGCCTGACCTTGGGGTTGCCAAGGCCAAGGTCAAACAGGACGGCGGCGGGAACGATGGGGACCCTTCCCGCGGGAGTCTGGAACCCGCGGCCGCTCTCCTCGAGGTAACGCATGACGCCGCCGGCAGCGTCGAGTCCAAAGGCGCTCCCGCCGGCGAGGACCACGGCGTTGACCTCCTGGACGAGGTTCATGGGCCGGAGGAGTTCGGTCTCGCGGGTCCCCGACGCCGAACCCCTCACGTCCACCCCCGCCACCGCACCCTCTTCGCATAGAATGACCGTGCAGCCCGTCCCTGCCTCGAGGTCGGTATGGTGACCGACCTTGATTCCCTCGACGTCGGTGATGGCATTCAGCATGCAGCCACCAGGCTAGCGCGGCTCGTATCGATGGCAGACATCTTCGGTATCCTGAAATAGCCCCTTTGCGCGGAAGAATCATTTCTAATGGCTACCAGCTTAGTGGCGCATCCGGTAAGTTAGTTGCAAGATCCATCCCGCTCAGGGCGTCCTTCAGCGGAAGGACGCCCCCTACTGTGGTTCAACGTAGCCAAACATGCAGGGGCGGCTCGGGAGCCGCCCATGACCACCGTTTCTGTTAGTACCACGGATTTACCGGATGCACCACTTAGTCCAACAGCTCTCTCGCCACGATCTTGCGGTGGAAGTCGGCGTCGCCGTAGGCCATCTCCGCTACCTTCTCCTTGGCGGAGTAGAGGTGCATGTCATGGTCTACGGTAAAACCGAGGCCGCCGAAAATCTGGTGGCCCTCCCTGGTTATCCGCCGGAAGGCGTCGCTCACCCAGGCCTTGGTCTGCGACACGTCGGCAGTGGCCGGCATCCCCTCGCTCAGCTTCCAGGCGGCGTAGTAGGTCATGAAGCGGGAGCCGTCCACGTCCGCCAGCATGTTGGCGCATTTGTGCTGTATGGCCTGAAACGAGCCGATGGGGCGACCGAACTGCACCCGTTGCTTGGCATAGTCCACCACCCACTCCAGCACCTGTTGCCCGGCCCCCACCATCTCGGCGCATTCCGCCAGCGCTCCCCATTGGACCATCTTCGCCACCAGCGGCCAGCCTTGGCCAACCGGCCCCAGCACGCTATCCTTGGCCACCCTGACGTTGGCGAGGACTATCTCGCACTGTCGATCGCGGCCGATGGTCTTGAGGGGCGTAATGGAGACGCCCGCCGTCTTGGGATCGACGAGGAACAGCGTGATGCCCTCCTCCGGAGAAGCGCCACCAGTGCGGGCGACGCAGACGATGCAATCCGCCACGTTGGCGTCCCGCACAAATAGCTTTGTGCCGTTGATGAGGTAGCCACCGCCATTTTCGGTAGCCGTGGCCTTGACGCCGTCGGCGCTGAAAGTGGCGGTCGGCTCGGTGAGAGCAAACGAGGCTATTAGGTCGCCGCTGGCTATTTTGGGTAAGAGCGACTTCTTCTGCTCGGCGCTGCCGGCCTCGCCGATGGCCATCGCGCAGAGGGTCGTCGAGACGAAAGGACTGGGCAGAAGCGCGCGTCCCATCTCCTCCAACAGCACCACCAGGTCGGAGAAGTTGGCCCCGGTGCCATCGTTATCAGCGGGAACCATGAGGCCCATCCAGCCCAGCTCCGCCATCCGCTGCCAAAGCGCCGGCGAGTGGCCCACCGCCGCCTCCCGCAGCTCTCGAACGAGTGATTTGGGACATTCCTTGGCGAGAAAATCACGAGCCGATTGTTTCAGCATTTCTTGCGAGCTAGTTAGAGCAAGGTCCATTTCTTGTTTCTCCTACCTTTCCCTTTTCGTCTATCGCGGAAGTCCCAGACCCCGGGTGGCCACGATGTTGCGTTGGATTTCGTTGGAGCCGGCGGCGATGGTGCTCACCACGGCGCTGCGATGATGAAGTTCCAGCGCGCCCTCGAGAAGAGCGTACTTGGAGCCGTGCTCGAGTGGACCGTACAGTCCAAGGATTTGCGTGCCAAGGTGGCCCAGCTTCTGGGACACCTCGGTGGTCACCCACTTCTGCATCGCCGCCTCGTTGGCGGGAACGATCCCCTGGCTTGCCACCCAGGCCGATCGATGGTGAATCAGCTCCACCATCTGGATATCGCAGGCGAGGCTCGCCAGCTTTTCCCTGACATCCACATTGTCCTTTAGAGGCTTGCCGTTTCGTTCGACATGCTTCACGTAGTCGACGAGAAGCTCGAACGTGGCCTTAATGGGCCCGGTGGGAACCACAGCGTGGCGCTCGTAGTCGAGGGCGGTCGCCATGTAGTACCAGCCCTTGTTAGGCTCGCCGACTAGGTCCTTCTTTGGCACCCGTACGTTATCCCAGTAGATGGCGTTCACTCGCCAGCCGGCTATGGTCCACATCGGGGCTACAGTGACACCCGGGCTCTTCATGTCAACCATGAATATGGAGATGCCTTTGTGCTTGGGAACGTTCGGGTCGGTCCTGGCCGCCAGCCAGCACCAATCGGCATGGTGGCCGTAGGTGTTGAAGATCTTTTGGCCATTGATGACGTAATCGTCGCCATCCTGCACCGCCCGGATCTCCATGGAAGCCAGGTCGGAGCCGGCCGCCGGCTCGGTGTAGCCGAGGCAGAACTCGACCTCGCCGCTCACGATGCCGGGCAGAAAGCGCTTCTTCTGGTCCTCGGTCCCTACTCTGACCAAGGTCGGCGCCACGATATTGGGTCCGTGCCCGGGGGTTGGAGCACCGCGATAGGCCATTTCTTCCGCGAAGACGTACTGCTCCATGGCTGAAAGCCCGGCGCCGCCGTATGCCTTGGGAACTGATAGAGCCAGCCAGCCCTTCTTGGCCAGCTTGCGCCTGAACTCCTTGGCAATCTTGGGGTCCACGTTGTGCCCGTCAACGCTTGGGTCAGGCTTCCATTCCTGATCGAGGAACTGACGCACGTCTTGTCGCAGCTTCTCCAGGTCTTCGCCAAATGAGAAATCCACCTGTGGTCCTCCTTCACTGATTATTCGACCGCTTCGAGGAGATAATCTTCACCGCTGATTCACCCAAAAGATGATGCGCTAGAGATGAGCGCGAAAGCCCAAGCTAATCCTGCTGGCAAAGCCATTATATTGGTATCAAACGGGGGTGTCAAGAAAAAGATTGACTATTGTTCCGCAGGCTGTATAATTGACTAGCCGTCACCGTGTGGCGATGCGATTGCGTCTCCCGGTCAGATGCTAGCTAAATAAGGAGGAACAGGTTTATGCCAAGTGGCTACATGGGAAGGATGCTATTCGTGAATCTGTCGACCGGCGAGCTAAAGGTCGAGGTGCCCGATGAGAGACTGCTCAAGGACTACATCGGCGGCTACGGCATCGGGGTGCGTTTACTCTATAGCATGATGAAGCCAGGCATCGACCCGCTCGGGCCGGAGAACATTCTCGGCTTCGCCGCTGGCCCCCTGACAGGTACGCCTGCTCCTCACGGCTCTCGCTATACCGTGTTTGCCAAATCTCCACTCACGGGCGGCTGGGGCGACGCCAACTCGGGCGGCGAGTTCGGGCCGGGGATGAAGTTCGCCGGGTTCGACGCGGTTTTCTTCAGCGGCTTATCCCCCAAGCCGGTTTACCTGCTTCTCGAATCGGGCAAGGCCTCGCTCAGGGACGCGAGCCATCTGTGGGGTAGGGACACCAACGAAACGGAGGACATCCTGCGAGAGGAACTGGGGGAGAAGGTCCAGGTAGCCTGCATCGGTCCCTCGGGTGAGAAGCTATCGCTCATCTCCAGCGTGGTAAACAACAAGGGCCGGGCGGCGGGGCGCTCCGGACTCGGCGCCGTCATGGGGTCGAAGAAGCTGAAAGCAGTGGTGGCCAAAGGCAGCATGGCTGTCCCGGTGAGCGACAGCGCCGGCCTCGCCCAGTTGCGGCGGGAGGCCCTCAAGTGCATGAACGCACCAGCCGGCCAGAATTTCCAGAAGTACGGCACGGCGGCGATCGTCGCCTCTTCCACCAGAAGTGGCGATGCTCCCATCAAGAACTGGGATGGCGTGGGCATCGTCGACTTTCCCAACAGCGCGGCCATCAGCGACGAGTCCGTCATCGCCTATCAGGCCAAGAAGTACGGCTGCTACCGCTGCCCTACGCCTTGTGGCGGCATCATGAAGGCCGTGTCCGGAAACTACGAGCTCGAGGCCGGATCCCACAAGCCGGAGTATGAGACCTTGAGCGCCTTTGGCACGTTGTGCCTCAACGATAACCTCGAATCCATCATCGTGGCCAATGACATCTGCAACCGCTATGGCCTTGACACCATCTCGACCGGCGCCACCATTGGCTTCGCCATAGAGTGCTACGAGAACGGCCTAATCGACAAGCGGGATACCGGAGGCCTTGAGCTGACCTGGGGCAACCACCGGGCCATCGTCGCCATGACCGAAAAGCTGGCCAAGCGTGAGGGATTCGGCGACGTCCTGGCCGACGGAGCCATGAGGGCGGCGGAGAAGATCGGCAAGAACGCCGCCGACTACGCCATCCAGGTGGGTGGGCAGGAGGTCCCCATGCACGACCCCCGGCTGGCCTCCCACTATTT
Source organism: Chloroflexota bacterium (assembly GCA_016190625.1). Lineage (GTDB taxonomy): Bacteria > Chloroflexota > Dehalococcoidia > JACPQF01 > JACPQF01 > JACPQF01. Next base: position 17,753 of record JACPQF010000128.1, read on the forward strand.
CGCCACCTACAAGTTCGACGCTACGCCCGGCCGCCACACGCAGGGGCGCGTCGGCATGCACGTCATGAATGCCGCCGGTTTCTGCCTCATCGGGAGTATTATGAGCACCCAGCCGTTCCTGACCAGATATCTGGCTTCGGTCACAGGCTGGGACCAGACGGACGCCGATCTAAACCTCATTAACGAGCGCATCCTGAACCTGCGCCACGCCTTCAACCTGCGCGAGGGCATAAATCCCGCCGACCGGAACATGCCGGGCCGGATCGTGGGCCAGCCACCCCAGACACAGGGGCCGCTTGCCGGGAAGAGCATCGACATGGAGGCAAAGACCGCCGCCTTCCTCGCCGAGAGAGATTGGGACCCCGTCACGTTCAAGCCATCCAGAGAGAAGCTGGAGCAGCTTGGCCTTGACGACGTGGCCGAGGACCTCCTCTAGGCAGCTGTCAGCACTCAGCTTTCAGCCATCGGCTTGGCCAGGAAGGCCATCATCGGCCGAACATCTATCGCGGTGGCTACGTCCTTCCGCAGGCAGGACAGCTGCCGCGAAGATATGTCACCACGAGTCACGGCCGTGGTGATCTGGGGAGGGATATGTTCAGCAAGGTTCTGATTGCCAATCGAGGAGAGATCGCGGTCAGGGTCATCCGGGCCTGCAGGGAGATGGGCATCCGTACTGTCGGCATTTACAGTGAGGCCGACCGCAACGCCATGCACGTGCGCTTTGCCGACGAGGCCTTTCTGGTCGGGCCGCCGCCCGCTCGGGACAGCTACCTCAACGTGGACAGAATACTGAAGGCAGCAAAGCAGTCGGGGGCAGAGGCCATCCACCCGGGCTATGGTTTTCTGGCAGAGAAACCTTCATTTGCCGACGAATGCGAAACCGCCGGTCTGACCTACATCGGGCCGAGCGCGGCTGCCCAGCGAGCGATGGCCGAGAAGACGGCCGCCCGGCGAACAATGCAGGATGCGGGAATCCCCATCGTTCCGGGAACCACCGAGCCAATCGCCGGTTTCCCGGAAGCGGCGGAGGCGGCCTCCCGAGTCGGCTATCCAGTGATCATCAAGGCCGCTGGCGGTGGTGGCGGAAAGGGAATGCGCATCGTCGGGAGCGAAGAGGCCCTCGCCGATGCCGTGCGGCTCGCCGCCAGTGAGGTCGCCTCGGCCTTTGGCGAGTCCGCCGTCTACATCGAGAGGTACGTGGAGCCGGCCCGGCACATCGAAGTGCAACTGCTGGCCGACAACTTTGGGAACGTCATTCACCTTGGGGAAAGGGAGTGCAGCGTTCAGCGCCGCTATCAGAAGCTCATCGAAGAATCCCCCTCCCCTGCCCTCGACGACGAGTTGCGTCGCCGGATCACCGACACGGCCGTCAAAGCCGCGCAAGTAGCGAACTATGACAACGCCGGCACCGCCGAATTCCTTCTGGCCCCTGACGGCAAGTTCTACTTCCTGGAAATGAACACCCGCCTACAGGTCGAGCACCCGGTGACCGAGTTCGTCACCGGCGTCGACATCGTGAAAGCGCAGATCCACCTCGCCGCCGGAGAGAAGCTCCGCTTCAAGCAGGAGGATATCCGTCCCAAAGGCGCCGCCATCGAGTGTAGAATCTACGCCGAAGATCCTTACAACATGTTTCTGCCCTCCATTGGCGTAATACGCGCCATCCAGGAGCCCAGCGGACCCGGCGTGCGTATCGAGACCGCCGCTCACCACGGAATGCCCATCACTGTCTTCTACGACGCTCTGATCGCCAAGCTCATTACCTGGGGTAGCACCCGGCGCGAGGCCATCAATCGCATGAAGCGGGCGCTGAGAGAGTACCAGCTCGTAGGTGTCAAGACGACCAAACCCTTCCACCAGTTCGCCATGGAGGACGAGACCTTCTGCGTAGGAGCCTACGATACGAAATATGTGCAGAAGGTTTGGGGGGCGCAGACCAAGGAAGTGGAAGACTTGTTCCCGGTGGCCGCGCTGGCCGCCACCCTGGTGGCTCACGCCGGGCGAGCTACTCGCCATAGCGCCGCTTTGCAGCGAGAGATCGATAGCCCCTGGAAGTATTTTGGCCGGCGGGAAATGATGAGAAGGACTTAGGGGGAGAGAATGCGCTACAACACCGATGTGGGGGAGCGGTCCTTCGAAATCGAGATCCATGTGGACGATACCGGCGGCCTGTGGGCGACTCTCGACCGAACCCCCTATCAGATCGACCTGCAATGCGTCGACGGCCAGCGGCTTTACAGCCTGATGGTCGGCAACCACTCCTACGAGCTGTTCGTCGACGAGGTCGATGGTCGCTATCTAGTATCCGTGCAGGGCCAGCTCTACGAGGCAGCCGTGAGAGACGCACGCAGCTCCACGGCCAAAACCAGGGCCACGCCCCTGGTTCCGGGCACCGGTGAGCTACCGGTCAAGGCGCCAATGCCGGGCATGGTTGTTGCCGTTCACGTTGCCGAAGGAGACGAAGTCGTTCAAGGTACTCGCCTCGTCATCCTCGGGGCGATGAAGATGGAGAACGAGATAGTTGCCCTGCGAGGGGGAACGGTGACCAAGGTTCAGGTGAAGCCCGGCCAGCGGGTGGGATACGGCGACCTCCTGTTGGTAATCTCCTGAGTTGGGAGGGACAGATGCCCAGACGCGAGTTCGATAGGGCCTTGCAAGATCTGATCGACGACCTGCTGGAACTGGGCGATATGGTCGATAGGGCCATCGAACGCTCTGTCGGAGCTCTCAGGAATCGGGATATTGACGGAGCAAGGCAGGTAGCCCATGACGATCGTCACATAAATGCCAAGCGCTTCCAGATCGAAGAGAGATGCCTGCTATTGTTGGCTACTCAGCAACCGATGGCTCGCGATCTGCGGACGATCGCGGCGGTCATGAACATGATAACCGACCTCGAAAGAATGGGCGATCACGCCGAGGGGATCGCCAAGATCACGATCATGCTGGGCCACGAGCCCCTCGTGAAGCCCCTCATCGACATTCCCAAGATGGCCGACAAGGCCCGGGATATGCTGCGTCGCTCGCTGAAGGCGTTTGTCGAGGGAGACGTAGCAGCAGCCAAAACCATAGCTACCGAGGATGACGAGGTAGATGGGCTGCACGAGCAGGTCTATCGGGAGCTCATCGACCGGATGATCGCTAATCCCGACAACATCCAGCGGGCGACCTACCTTTTGTGGGTCTCCCACAATCTCGAGCGCATAGCCGACCGCGTCACCAACATCTGCGAGCGCATCGTCTTCACGGCCACCGGCCGCATGGAAGAGATGAACGTCTCGAAGTACTAGCGTTCAGTCCTTCGATGGAAGGACCATCAGCCGTCAGACTTCAGCGTTCAGCCGTCGGCAAGCGGACTTCAAAGCTGAAAGCTGACCGCTGACAGCCAAGATGCTGACAGCTACAAGGATGCCGAACATGAAGAAAAGGAAATACGCTATTACCAAGCCGGCGGGCGCGGAGCCTGACGGGACGGTGACCATCGAGGAGATACGTCATATGGCGGCTCAGGCCGTTCTCGAATCGCCGCAGCCAGAGGCCGAGGCGGTGGCTGAATTGATCGGGCGACTCGAACGCTTGTCGCCGCTCACGGCGGCCCGTGTTCTTATGTCACTGGCTCAGGAAACGGGGGAGAAAGCGCTGCCATTGTTGGAGAAGCTGGCGCTGGCGCCGGCGGTCCCGCAGACGGGCGGTATTCGTCTGGCGGCCGTTGAGGCCCTGGCCGCCCTGCGTTCGGAGCGGGGGGCGCAGATTCTCGCCCACATCGCCGATAAGGATGCCGACAAGGACCTACGCAAACGGGCCAAGCGGGCGCTATTCAAGCTGCGAGGCCTGGGCTTGGCTCTGTCGGCCCCGGCGGCCGGTCCGGCGGAGGTCAAAGAGAAGTTCCCCATCTTGCGCTCCCTTCTGAGCTCCTACGACTACGCGGGGACGCGGGCCATAATGTTTGGCGTAGAGCGACCCTTTGGCGGCGTCGATCGTATCGTCCTCCTGGCCAATGCCGTGAAAGGCCTGACCGATTGCTCCGGCGTCCAAACGAGCAGGGAAGCCTTCGCGGAGCAGATGGAGCGGATGAGGAGACTGCCGGATCTCCCTGGGGGACTCTGGGCCGACGCGCCGGCGTCCCATTGCCAGCAGCTCGTGCAAGAGGCCCTTGCCCTCAATCGAAAGAGCGGCACTCCCGTGCCCAGAGGGTACTACTACTGGAAGGACGAAATAGGGCAGCCGGCCGAATATTACGACTGGCCCTTGGTCTATCGTGAGATCACCGCCCTTGAAGTGAAGTGGGAGCCGACGCTGCTCGAACAATCCGCTGACCTCCTCGCTAGGCCCGAGTTACTTAGCTGGGCCTTTGACCCCCATCAGGTCGAGCGTTATTACTTCGAGCTCCAGCAATCCCGAAAGAGCGCCATAGCCTTGCCCGGCTGGTCGCAAAAGGAGCGGGACGACGCGACAATGCGACGGCTGTTTGAGGAGGTCGTGCCGCCGGACAGACACGCCGCCTACAAGCGCCAGATGGAGGAGATGGCCTGTATGTATCTTCGCCTGGACAGGCGGCTAGATGCCAAGCGTGCTCTGGCCGTGGCCGTGGCCCTGGACGAGCACAAGGGCGGTGAGCTAATCAAGATCCCGTTTTTCCGCGAGCTCCTGAGCAGGACCTTCGCCCTGATCGAGCGAGAGAGGCGGGGTGGGGCGAGGCTCACCCCCAGAGACCTCGGCCTCGTCACGCTCGGCGATCTCTTGCCGCGCTAGCTCTTACCCCAGCCCCTTTTCGATCATCGAGCAGTACCGCTTCTGGACGTCGAGGATGTGCTGGAGGGTTTGGCGGATGGTCCACTCTCCCTCTTTGGGCCCCCGGTCCAGGTCCTCGTCGTCAATGGCGGCGAGCATTCCGAGGAGCTCGCCCCGGGCCTGCATCAGCTTGGCCACGGCCATCTCGGCCTCGGTGAATTGGCGGCCCAGCCACTGGAGGCTCTTGGCCACCTGGATGCCATGCTCGCGATCGTGGTTGCCCACCTGGCCGATGATAAAGCGAATGGTCATCTCCCGCCCTCCCCAGGCCGTCCTCTTCTCGAGGTCCGCGTCCTGGAGAGCGGCCAGCTTCTCCATGATGTCCTCATGCGAGGCCGCCAGCTCTGCCAAAAGCTGTCTGACTTGTTCTCTCGCCATCCTCTTTCCTCCTCAATGTTGTTAGGGTTCACCTAAGAGTCATCGTCTAATCCCGCATGTGACAAAGGCTGCGCCGCCGCAATTCGCTTGGTCGCTATTTCGATATAGTCGTGATTTGTCTCGTACCCGACCCAGTGGCGACCAGTGGCGATGGCAGCGAGGGCTGTCGTCCCACTGCCCATGAAGGGGTCAAGTACAAGGTCCCCAGAAAACGTGTAGAGCTCGATAAACCTCCGTGGCAACTCGATAGGAAAGGGTGCAGGATGGTTGATATGTGTGGCAGATTCCGGGGGAAAATCCCAAATTGAGAGAGTCGAGGTCAGGAAATCCTCTCGACTGATCGTCGGCTTACCTCTGCGAGCTCGGTCGAAACGACCTTTTGAGAAGCAGAGGCAATACTCGTGCACGTCGCGAATAACCGGATTCACAGGAGATTTCCAACTTCCCCAAGCGCAGTTGCCGTTGGCCCCCTTGGCCTTCCGCCAGATGATCTCAGCCCGCATGTGGAAGCCGATCTTGAGCATCCGTTCTGTGATCAGGTGTGATAGCGGGATGTAGGGACGTCTTCCCAAATTGGCTACGTTGACGACTGCACGTCCACCTGGCTCGAGCACTCGATGAGTCTCGGCCAACACCGCCTCCAGCATCTTGAGGTACTCATCGAACGAAGCGTCTGAATCATAGTCCTTGCCAACGTGATAGGGTGGTGAGGTGACCATGAGAGCTACGCTCCCGGATGTCAAGTCGTCCATCTTCTCAGCCGACCCCAGGAGGAGCTTGTCGACAACCGGGCTGTCGCTAACCGCCGAATCGCTCGTTTCCTCGATCTTGGGCAGACGGTTATAGAAGTCAGAAGAGTCGTGGCTCTCTCGGCGACCCACCCCGAAGGATGCTGTCCTTGTGCCCACCAATTGCCTCCCTTGAAGCTCTGGGTCAGCCCAGGTTTTCCCCTCCGTCTGCTGGCTACGGCTGGCATGATCTGGGCTGCCGGTAAAGATCATCCCGAGTAACCGCACACGCCCACGCGCGGGGAATTGACTACGGACAAGAACATCCCCTCGTCGCATTCGTGTTTCTCGACGCACTCATCCCACAGCCAGCCATCGCCTTCCCACATGCATTGGGTGCACACTTGAGTGGCCGGTTTCCCACACGACTGGCAGAGGATCGCTGGGGGGTCGTTCCTGGCGAGCAGACGAATGGACTTGCCATCGGAAAGGCCCTTTCGCTCCGCCGTGACCTTTAGGGTGAGCTCGGTGGTGCTGCCGAAGTCGTACTCGTAGAACGCCTTGTCGCCGGGGGCCAGGACCCTCCCGATCTCGAAGTTCATGGTCCGGCCGCCCAGGTCTCTGGCAGCGCCTGAATAGTACCGCTCCCCCTCAATCGAAAAAGCGCTCATGTGCCCGCAGCACTCCAGCCAAATGTCTCTGAGGAACCTGTCGACAGCTACGAGCCTTGCGGCGGCGGGCACCTCGAGGTGAAGCCAGTAGTCCGGGTCATAGCGGCCGCCGACCGTGATAAGGAGGAGTCTTTCCTCGCGCCTTTTCTCTTGAGCGGCCGTCGGCGAAACAGACTGCCCTGTCCAGCAAGACTGTATATGGCGCGTCATCGCCGCCTTGGCGAACATGCGACCACAGAGATTGCATTTGCCGGTCGAAGTATGTCTCCTCGTGGCTTTCTCTTCCATCATGGCGGGAGGTCCTCCTTTATAGGCCAAAAGTGGCCTCGTAATTATAGACAGGCCAGACATGACCTATCATCCTGGACATCGACCAGGGACGGTGGCAGAATCATTTCACTCGGGGTTCTCAGCCGCTTTCCCTTCATATTATATCACACGGTGGCAAGCTAGATTGCTCAGCGGCAACTGACACCGCCTTGGCGCCCCTCAGCTCGCCGTTTGCCCGTCAGACTTCAGGCGTATAGCCGTATTCTGCTAGTACCATCTTGCAATTGAAAACTCAAATGTTTCCTTTATAATGCGATCAGGGACGACCCGGCATTCGATGCGCGTGTCAGCTTTCAGCCCTCAGCTTTCAGCCTTTCCGGTCGAAGGCTAGCTGATAGCTGACGGCTGATTGCTTGTAACTGCCTTGGAGGTAGGCGATGAGGGAAAGCACGGTTCTGGTCGTGGACGACAGCTCTACGATCCGCAAAGTCGTGGAGACAACGCTCCAAAAGGAGAACATTCGCGTTTGTGGCGCCCCGGACGGCCTGAGCGCCCTGGCCGGGGTCATGGACGAGAATCCCGACCTCGTCCTCCTCGACATCATGTTGGCCCATCTCGACGGCTACCAGGTCTGCCAGATCATCCGAAAGAACCCGGATTACAAGCGATTGCCCATCGTCATGCTCAGCGGCAAGGACGGCGTCTTCGACAAACTGAAGGGCAGATTGGCCGGCTCCTCCGGTTACATAACCAAGCCTTTCGACCCCAAGCATCTGGTAAGGGTCGTAAACAGACACCTGAACGGGAAGTGACTCAGTCTAGATAGGGAGGCAACACGCCTATGGCCAACGAAAAAGTCCTCGTAGTGGACGATAGTCCCACCGACCTGGCGCTCATGTGCGCCCCTTTGCGGGCCTCTGGCTTTGTCGTGACGACGGCGATAGATGGCGAGGAGGCGATCGAAAAGGCCTGCAAGGAAATGCCGAGGGTCATCGTCCTGGATATCGTTCTACCCAAGAAGAACGGCTATCAGGTCTGCCGTTCGCTAAAGAACGACAGCCGGAGCAAGGGCATTCCCATCATCATGCTCAGCGGCAGGTCCCAGCCGTCCGATAAGTTCTGGGGGCTGAAACAGGGAGCTGACGAGTATTTGGTTAAGCCGTTTGACGGCGAGCAATTGGTCAGCGCCGTGAAGCGGTTCCTGTAGTGGTTCGTCGGGGGTAATCTCGCCTTGGAAGAGCCGTTCCTGCAAGATCACATCGAGGATGAGCCAGAAGAAGCGGAGCCCGGGGAGCCACACCTGATCTTTTGCCTTGGCGATGCCGAATGCGCCGCTAGGGTCGATAGCGTGCTGGCCATAGAGCGCGTTCTCCCGACCACGCGTGTTCCCCGGGCCGTACCATGGGTAGTGGGCATCGCCAATCTGCGCGGCAGCTTGGTCACGATAGTCGATGTCCGCTCCTTAATGGGGATGCCACGCCTCACCCCAACTCAGTACTCTCGCATCGTTTTTGCCAGCAACGGGGAAGCCGCCATGGGCCTGTTGGTGGATCGAGTGAGCGATATCCATTACTTGCGACAATCGGAAATCCGCTCCCCGCGCGCCGACTGTCACAATGGGCTAACGCCCTACCTGCGAGGAGTATATCAATCCAGCGATCGAACGCTTCTTGTCATAGATATCATCGCGTTGCTCCGGTGCGAAAAGATGAGGGACCTCTGCCTTGTTTGTTGAGACAGGGGAAATATCGCGTCGAAAGGGGGCTGGTTATCAGATGTCTCGAATCAGGTATCGTATTAATAGTCTTCCTCTGTTTGTCAAGTTGCTGGTCTTGATGCTGATTGTTTCTCTCGTACCCCTGGCCATCGCCATGGGCACCATGTCTCAGACCTCAGTTAGCCGCGCCGAACGGGAGATGCAAGACCTGAGTGTGAAACAGGCGTCCACCGTCCAGATGTTTATTCGGGAAGAGGGAGAAACTGTCCTCCAGACGGCGCACACATTCGGCTGGGATTCGAGCCTAACCGCCGCCGTGGCCAAGAAGGACCGCAGCGCGATCAGAGATAGAGTGATGATGATGATTAGAGTTACTACCTATCTAGCCCATGTGGAGGACGATCAGGGAAGGAATCTCTTCCGCAGTTACGATCCTGGCCCCGACGGGAGCAACGAGGGGTCACTTCCGCTGGTCAAGGCGTCTCTGGCTGGTGGAACCCCGCCTGCCGATTTGGTTTTTGATAAGTCGCTCGGTCTGTCGGTGCGCGGGTCCGTGCCCCTGATAGAGGACGGAAGGTTGGTTGGCGTGCTTACCATCGGACAGCCTATTGCGGGTCGGTATGCGAATCATGTCAGAGAGCTATTTCACAGCTCGGCGGATGTAAGCTTCTACTGGGGGGACCAGCTAACGGCGACAACTCTCAAGAGAAAAGGATCCGCCGACCCGGTTTCGGGGATCACAGCCCCGCCAGCTATTGCAGACCGGGTTCTTACTGGGGGAACGCCGTATGCGGCCATTACACCCTTCGAGGGAAGAAATTATCTGATGCGCTACGAGCCAATTGTCACCGGCGGCAAGCCTCAGGGAATGATAGCCGTCGCCTTGGATCGAAGGTCGGTGGAAGAGGAGTCCGATTTGATCTTGAGGACAGCCCTCCTTACCGGCGGTATCCTGCTGCTCGTCGTAGCCGCCGCCAGCATTCTCTCGGCGAGGGCCATATCGCGACCTTTGCGGAGCATAATGCGAGTTCTGCGACAAGTCGCTATGGGAGACCACTCGGCTCGCGCTCCTGTGACCAGCGAAGACGAGCTGGGAGTGCTCGCCGCCAGCCTCAACAACATGCTGAATGCTACTACCGCTCTAATCCAGACGAAAGAGGAGCGCGACACTATCCAGCGCGAGATCGAGCGCCTCCTCGACGAGGTGAGCACGGTGGCGGACGGCGATCTGACCGTACAGGCCGAGGTGACGGCTGGCCTACTCGGCGCTGTCGCCGACTCCTTTAATTATATGATCGATGAGCTGCGGAAGATCATCGCCAATGTCCATACGACCACGGTCGAGGTAACCTCTTCGGCCTCCCAGATTCTGGCGTCGAGCCAGACCCTCGCCAATGGCTCGGAGGCGCAGGCGCAGGAGATCTCCCAGACGTCGGCCGCTATGAGACAGACGGCCCAGATGCTCCAGCAGGTGGCGGAAAACGCCAGGCTATCCTCCGAGGTAGCAATGGAGGCTCTGGCCAACGCCCGACAAGGCAGCCAGGCCGTGGAGAAGACGATCTCGGCCATGGGCGCGATTCGGGACAATGCACAGGAGACGTCGAAGAAGATCAAGCGTCTGGGTGAGAGCTCACAGGAGATCGGCGAGATTGTCCAGCTCATCGAGGATATCGCCGACCAGACGAACCTTCTGGCTCTGAACGCCGCCATTCAGGCCGCGATGGCGGGCGAGCACGGCCGGGGCTTTGCCGTAGTTGCCGACGAAGTACGGCGCCTGGCGGAGCGCTCGACAAGCTCGGCAAAACAGATCGCCACTCTCGTCAAGAGCATCCAATCGGATACGCACGAGGCAGTAGTATCCATGGAGGAGAGCACACGCCAGGTAGTGGCGGGGTCCCATCTGGCCGACGACGCCGGTCGATCCCTGCAATCCATCGAGGCCGTGGTCGATAGGGTGGCAAAACTGATTCAGGACATCACCGACGCCTCTACTCAACAAGCGACGGTTTCGGAGGGCATCGCCAAGGCGATGAACGAATTGTCTGAGATCACAAAGCAGGCCAGCATCAGCAACAAGCAAAACGCGGCCAGCGTCAATTACCTAGACGGATTGGCGGCGCGACTACGCGATTCCGTTTCGACATTCCGGTTGCCGCCAGCGCACACGTGAGTAGCTGTCAGCCGTCAGCTAGCAGCAGTCAGCTCTTAGCTATCAGCAGTTAGCTTGATGAAGTCGAGGGGCCGGGCCAAGTGAGGCTCAGAAAAGGGCTATCAGATGGTTAGCCCAGGGTAAACTATGATCCCTGCCGCGATCGGGCTGATGGCTGAACGCTGAAAGCTGCGAGGAGTTCCATGGCAGATTCCTTTGACAAATCGAACATCCTTGGCTGCTTCGTGGCCGAGGCTCGCAGCTACCTGCCCCGCATAAGGGCCAACGTCGAGCGCCTTGCCGCCGACCCGGAGCAGGAACGGCTGCGGGAAGAAGGCCATCGCCTGGCCCATGCGGTCAAGAACTCTTCCCTGATGATGGGCTACCCCGACCTAAGCAGGGTCGTCCAGCCAATCGAACTGTTTCTGGACGGCAGCGCCGAAGGGAAAGCCCGGCTTGGCCTGGAGGCCGTGGCCACCATCTGCCGCTCTCTGGACCGCGCCGCCATAATTCTGGATGGGCTGCAGGGGGAATGGATAGACGGCGAACGGATCATGCAGGAGAACGACGGCGACTTCGAGAGGCTTCAGGACATGCTGAGGAGTCGGGGGTTGGGGAACGGGGGTCAGGGGATGGAGGTCGAGTCCCTGTCTTCATCTGCGACGGCTGTCAGCCCTGAATTGGCGGACATGCCGGCTGAGGAGCCACCGGCGGAGGCTGAGGAACTGGCCGGGCCAGCTTTGGTCATGTCCTGGGAGCAGATCGAGGGAATCCTGGCCGAAACCGCGGCGGATGAGGATAGCCAGGTTGGGGAAGAGGCAGGGCCTCTGCCGTCGGCGGGCGAACTGTCCGAGGAAACCGGCGGCCTGCTTGACACCATAGTGGTCCTCCCATCGCGGCCGTCTTGGGAAGATGAGACTGTCCCCGCCGTGGCCGTCTTGCCGTGGCGACCCGACGAGGACCGCGGCGATTCTGCAGTGGCCGACCCTCTGTGGCTGCCACGGCAGGACGAGAGCGAGATCGCTAGTCTTTCCGAGGAATACGTTGCGGATTCGCCTCCCGATGTGATTTCTAACAACATCGTGGAGGCATCACCGCCAGAGCCAGCCGGCAATCGTTTCGCCGATGCCCTCGCCCAGCTCGAGGAGGGGAGGGTACGTCTGGAATCCTTCTTCCGCAAGCTGCAGGAACTTTTAGCAGAGGCTGACCAAGCCATCGGTGATCTGGTGACCCTCAAACCTTCCACCATGAACATGTCGCTTATCGCCAATCGCCGCTGCGCTCAGGCCTTCTCCGCAGCGGAGAACCTAGCGAGACCCCTGGCCGACATCGTCGCGGAGATGGACGGACTAACGCCGGTGAGCCTGGCGATGGAGAACGTTCAGACGGTATTGGAGCAGGCTGCCGACGAGCTAGCTGAGCCTGAAACGGAAGCCATCGTCAAACAGGCAGAGCAAGATTCCGACGCCAAGGCTCCTGAATCGCCGACTGAGAGAGGCTCCGCCAGCGAAAGCGAAGTGAGCAAAGCCGTCCCGGTGGACCCAGCCAGAGGGCTGGGTCGGATGGCGGCTGAGGGGGAGTTTGCGGCCGAGGAGGAGGCCAGGCGCCGGCAAGCATATGAGCAAGAGCTCCATGCCAGGCTATCAGCCGAGATCAGAGCGGAGCTGACCGCCCAGTTTGCCCGGGCCGCCCGGGTGCCCATTGGGCGGGATCCAGTGAAGAGCCGCAGGCCCACGGAGGTAGACATCAGCGTGGACGAGGAGGATCTTACGGCGGACCTACCGCAGGAGCTTCTGGATACGTTCCGCCTTGAGGCAGAGGATCACCTGCTCGCCATTGGCCGTGACCTCGTGGCCTTGGAGGTGAGCACCAGCAACGGCGACGCGCTGCGCGACCTTCGTCGCTCCGTTCACACCTTGAAGGGAGCGGCCGCCTCCATGGGTTTCCGCGTCACGGGAGAAACGGCCCACATCTTAGAGGATCTTCTGGATGCGGCTGACGCAGGTCGCCTGGAAGTGAGCCCTCCTATTCTTGGTTTGATCCTGGATACTTCTTCCGCCCTCGAGACTCTGGTCGCCAGCGCTTTGGCCAGGCAAAAAGAGGATCGCGCGCTCCTGGCGGCGCTGGAGCCGCGGTATAGAGAAATCCTTTCCTCGCTCGACGCCAACGGACAGGAGCGCTGCGCCCCGATTGCCATAGTGGAGACCCGGATAGGCGGCGAGCCGACCCAGACCGCCAAGACGGGTGCCCTGCAGGTCCACGTGGCTGTTGCCCAGATGGACGAGGCGATGAGCTCGGTGGGCGAGATGGTTACCAATCGCGCCGCCTTCGCGCAGCATACCGCAAACTTAAAGCAGGCCTTGGTAGAGCTAACGCTCGGCACCAGCCGCCTGAAGCGGCTCAGCCACGACTTAGGCGCCATGCAGGGGACAGCGGGTGCCCTCGGGGCGCGGGGTCAGGGGTCGGGGGTCAGCCCCCCCTCCCCTCAGCTCCGTCCCCTGATCCCTGACCCTGCGGCCCGAGGGCACTCGCTGTCCTCTGTCCCCTATGATCGCGCGGATTTCGACGAGCTGGAGCTCGACCGATACACGGCGTTCGACCACCTGATACGGGAGATGACAGAGGCGGTCTCCGATGTTGGCACGGTGGGCGGCGAGCTGGAAGCGCTCACCGCCCAACTCGAAATGGTCTCCGCCCGTCAAAACCGGCTCAATACCGAGCTGCAGGATAAGCTCAGGCGGCTGCGGCTCGTGCCCCTGTCGGGCCTCGCGCCACGATTACACAGAGCCGTTCGGAACACCGCCCTCGCTCTCGGCAAGGAGGTCGAGTTCGCCCTCCTTGGCAGCGAGGTCGAGGTCGACAAGTTGATCTTTGAGGCCATCGGTGACCCGCTCCTCCACCTAATGCGAAATGCCGTGGACCATGGCATCGAGCCGCCGGCAGAGCGATTGGCAGTGGGGAAAGCGGCAAGGGGCAAGGTGACGCTCGAGGCCTGCTACGAGGGCAGCGATCTTGTCCTCAAGGTCGGCGACGATGGCCGAGGCATCTCCCGCTCCGACGTCTACCAGAGGGCGCTGGCGAGAGGCCTGATTGGTGAAGGAGACCAACTTTCCGATTCCCAACTGGATGGTTTGCTATACCGTCCCGGTTTCAGCACGGCGTCGGAGGTGAGCGAAACCAGTGGGAGAGGCATGGGGCTGGATATCGTCCAAGCCCTGGTCACGCAGATGCGGGGGACCGTGCAGGTGGAGTCGATCGCGGGAGAACGCACTGCTTTCACCATTCGTTTGCCGTTGACGGTGGCGGTAGATAGGGCCTTGCTCGTCAAGGTGGGTAGCGAGACCTTCGCCGTGCCGCTCGGCCAGATCGAGCGTATCCTCCGACTAGACAAGCAGGACCTAAGCAACAGCGGACCCGACGACCACCTCGACCTGGGCGAACAGACTTACCCCCTCCTCAGGCTCGGCCAGGCTCTCGATCTACCGGCATCGGCGAGCGCGGACGCCAAGACAGCGCCCATATTGATCGCCGGGCTGGCAAACCGGAGGGTAGCCGTGGCGGTTGACGAGGTCATTGGCCAGCAGGAGATCGTGGCCAAAGCTTTGGGAAGCCAATTCCGGTCGCTGGCGGGCTTCAGCGGCGCCACGATTCTGGGCAACGGCCAAGTAGTGATGATCCTCGACATCGGGGGCTTCCCGGTCGGGGTGCCTTCTGAGGCCGCCCTCTGGACTCCCCGGGAGGTCGCCTCTCCACCGTCGCTGGACGGCTTGGTGTCGCTCAATATCCTCCTGGTGGACGACAGTCCCAGCGTGCGCCGGGTCGTGAGCAACATGCTCCGCAAGGCCGGCTTCGAGCCACAGGTCGCTAGAGATGGAATCGAGGCGCTGGAGACGATTCAGACCAGCCGGCCCAATGCCATCCTTCTCGACATCGAAATGCCCCGCATGGATGGCTACGAGCTGTTGGGCATATTGAGAAGTCAGAGGGAATATGAAAACATTCCCGTTGTGATACTCACCTCGCGATCCGGCAACAAGCATCGCCAAAAGGCGCTGCAACTGGGTGCCAACGGCTATCTAGTCAAGCCGTACAAGGACGAGGAGCTGATCTCTCTCCTCCGCAGTCTGGCCTCCGCCCGACCGTGAGCTAGCAGTCAGCTATCAGCCGTCGGCAATCGGCTTAGCGACTGCGCTCTAGACGGTGCCAAACACAAAGGCCCAAAGGCTTATGAGATTGCTTTGCCCCTCTTCGCGACCATTGGTGCCTTTGTGTTTCAGTCCACTCCGCTCTTTCTTGGGAAGTTCTCAACGCTGCCGATCCTTGCTTTGTTGGCAATCGATACTGTATCATGGTTATAGGAGGTGCAACTATGCGAAAGATGACCGAGGCAAACCTGAGCAGCGCCTTTGCTGGGGAGAGTCAGGCTCACATGAAGTACCAGATCTTCGCAGACCGGGCGGAAGGCGAATACCCCAATCTGGCTCGGCTATTTCGGGCCATAGCTTACGCCGAGCGAGTTCATGCCACCAATCATTTGGAGGCCCTCGGAGGCGTTGGTGGCACCCTCGACAATCTCCAGGCGGCCTTCGACGGCGAGACCTTCGAGGTCGAGGAGATGTATCCGGCCTTTTTCGAAGTAGCCAAGCTGCAAGAAGAGAAGGTGGCCATGCGGAGCATTGTTTACGCCAAGGCGGCCGAGAAAGTCCATGCCGGAATGTACCAGCAGGCCAAGGCGGTCGTGAGCAGCGGCGCCGACCTGCAGATTGCCGGCGTTCAGGTCTGCCCCGTTTGCGGCCACACGGTCATCGGCGAGCCTCCGGACAAGTGCCCCGTCTGCACCCAGCCCGGTTCGAGCTTCAAGAAATTCTAGTAGCCGAGGAAGATTTCATGCCCAATGACGGCTGAAAGCTTTCAAAGGAGACTGGTATGACCCTGCGCTATCTGATCATTGGCTCCGGCCCTGCCGGCCTGCGGGCGGCGGAGGAGATTCGCGGCCTGGCGCCTGATGGCGAGATCTTCATGGTCAGCGAGGATTCCCGCCCTCCCTACTATCGCTATTACCTGCCCGACGTGGTGGCCAACACGAAGGGTGAGGACAAGCTGCCGATCCATCCGCCGGAGTTCTACCTGGAGCAGAGGATCGGCCTCGTCCTTGGCAAGCGGGTAACCTCCGTGGACACTCAGGCGAAGAGCATAGCGCTTGCCGATGGGTCGTCGCTGGCCTACGATAGCCTTCTCATCGCCACCGGCAGCTTCTCCAGACCTGGCGTCTGGCCCGGAGCGGACCTCGACGGCGTGGTCTATCTCCGCCACTGGGACGAAATGGTGGACATTTTGGACCGTCTGGCGCGGTCGAAACGGGGCGTGGTAGCTGGCGGGGGCCTTCTGGGCATCGAACTGGCCTGGGGCTTTCGGGCGCGGGGCTTGGCAGTGGACTGGCTCATACGCGACAGCCGCTTCTGGCCCCAGATGATGGACGCGCCGGCGTCGCGGATTCTAGAGGAGAAGGTCGAGGCTGCCGGAGTATCTATTCGCAAGGACGAGGAGATAAAGGATATCCTCGGCGTCGGCGGCAAAGTGGTGGCGGTCCGCACGGCGAGAGGAGAGGAGATTCCCGCCGAGGTGGTTGGCGTAGCCATCGGCGCAGTCCCTTCACTGCAATTTTTGGCTGGCAGCGATGTCAAGATAGATCGAGGAATTCTTGTCGACGAATACCTCCGTTCCAGCGTCCCCGACGTTTACGCCGCCGGAGATATCGCCCAGATCTACGACCCGGTCCACGGCGACTATCGTGTCCATACAAACTGGGACAATGCCGAGCGACAGGGTAAGGTGGCGGGAGCCAACATGGCCGGCCAGAGTCGCAAGCTCGAGGGCGGCATAGACCACAACTTGATGAAGCTCTATGAGGTTCCCTTCGTCTCCATGGGTCTGGCCAATCCCACGGGCGAGGGCTTCGACATTCTGACCAAGGAGGAGCCGGGCACGTACCGCAAGCTCGTGCTCAAGGACGGCCGGATCGTCGGTGCGGCTCTGGTCGGCGACATAAAAGGCCAGCGCGCCGTCCACGACCTCATCGTCAGCCAAATCGACGTGAGCGCAAACCGCGACCACCTCCTCGACCCGGGGTTCTCCATCGCCTCTCTGGTTCCGAAACCTGCTGCTATCAAGGTCGGTTGACGCGCTAACAATAAATCCGCGTCGATCCGCGTTCATCCGCGGTGCAATCAGCGATCTGTTTCACATCTGCGCGGCATTGCCGCCGACGCCAACCAGCCAACGACACGAAGGGCGCGACCGAGAGGACGACAGAGGAAGCCGCCCATCAAGGAGGACGCCCGCAAATGGCACCGGGAAAGCAGGGCGATGATCGCACCCGCCAGCTTCGCCCACGCCGACCGCAAGTCCAGCCTGCTCCCCCGCCGCTCCACGGCGACCACCACACCCAGCAGTTGGCCGGCGCTCCAGGGATTGTCCCCCTCGGCGCAGTTGTCCCCCTTGGTGAGGAGCAAAGGACCCTCGATCGGACCGATCCGACCGATCGGTCCAATCTGTCGGATCAACCGGTGGATCACCCTGCCGCTGGCAGCCCGCAGCACCACGACGTCCCCCCGGGCGCGGCTCCTCCGCCCGCGCTGCCCGCACGACGACGCGATCGCCTGGCCGGAGCGCAGGCCACATGCTGTTGCTGGCGACGGCCAGGCGGACGGAACGGCCGGTCTCCACCAGGGTCTCGATCAGATCGCCGACCGTATCGCCGAGGAATAGCTCGGGCCCGCTCTCGCCGGAAACTAGCTTTGTCTTCTTGTTCATCCTACCCCCGAGATATTGAAATCCCGCGCCCGGAGGGCAGCCGGGTGAATCGGCGGTTGAGGCCAGCACCTCTTCATCTCACGATGATCGGCAGGTATGTCCGGCTCGCGGCGGTAGCGCTGGCCGGGAGGGCCAGTCGGGTGGCCGGATCTCCCAACAGCACGAACGTGTCGATCAGGTCGCGGTTGCCGCCTCCGCCATTGGTCCAGAGATTGGCCTTCCCCAGCATTGTCGCCGTGCCGATTTGTCGCACGCTCTGCTGCACGACGGCGGCGAAGAAGCCGCGGTCGAGGTAATCGTGCCCGGTGGCCACTCCCAGGCCGGTGGCCGACCAACTGGCCACTGCTCCCCTTCCCGCCAGACGTACGTTCACCTCGCCCAGGCTCGGATTGCCCGGATAGTGAAAGAACCCGTCGTAGCAGGTCATGTCCAGCATCACCGGCGTCTTGCGGCCGTTGGCCAGTGAATTGAGCTCGGGGTCGATCCGGAAGATCTGATCCTTGCCCCAGAAGGCGATGGACGAGTGGCCGATGAAGTTGACGATGAGCCGGCCCCCGTTTATGGCGTCGACTATTCCCTGGCGAATCGCCGCCGCGCTCGGCAAGGTTGGATAGGGAAGCGCACATTGGGGATACACATTGGCATCGCACGAGTTGTAGTAGGTGCGCGCGGAGGTCAGGGTCGTGGTGACATAACGCGGGTCGCTAACTACGCCATCGGAGAGCGACCAGAAATTGCCGGCGCTGTCGGAGATGCCGGCAGCGTCGTAGGCGCGGTCGGCGATGAAGCCGATGGTCGTACGCCAGTCGCCGCCGGGTGGGTTCTGCTCGTAGGCGAGGATCTTGCCGACCATCGCCTCGACGTCCGCCGCGCTGCCGGCGGGAAGCCGCCCGATGGCCATCTGCGGCAGAGCGTTGCCGGCGCCGTCCTCGAAGGCGACCAGCCGGCTGTCGCTGGCGGTCTCGCCCAGCCAGGGGTCCACCATTCGGAGGTAGGGCGGGATAAAGGTTGGCTCCCCTACCCCCATACGATTCTTGAGGTCGAAGGTGCCGTCGCCGACGAGGAGCACGAAATAGGGCGCGGGCCTCTGCCAGTTGGCATAGGCATAGGCGAGAAAATCGCGAATAGCCTGCGCGTCCATCAGGCCGTCGCTGAACTCGTCGTAGACGTCCTGCACGTCCACCACCTTTACCCGCATCCCCTGCGAGGCGCGAAAACTGGCCAGCGGCGCGACGTTGGTAATGAATGCCCCGTAGGCGATGGCGATGTAGTCGGCGCCGTTGGCCGTGCTGCGCAGGTCCGAGGGCGAATCGCGGGCGATGCTGACCGGTGCGCGTCGCTGCCCCGCGGCGATGGCGAGATACTCGGCGGTCGTGGTTAGGGCGCTGGCAAAGCCGAGGGCGCAGGGGCAGGGGGATGACACGGTGGTGCTCACGACGCGGGCGACGTTTGCCGGATTGGTAATGTCAAAGGCTTCTAAGGTCGATTGGCTAAAGCCGGGAATATCGTACTGCCAGCTCCCGGCCGGCTGGCGAAAGCGCAGGGTATCAGTAACCGCCCGGAAGGATCGCACGTAGGTGACGTCGAAGCTGTCGACAAACACGAGGCTGCCGGAAGGGCCGAGCTCGCTCACCCGGATCTGGTTCTGCCCGGCGCTCAGGTAGGACCCGGAAAAGGAGACCATGGTCCGTCTCTCACCGCTGCCGTTCCAGGACGCATCGTCCACCGGATTATCGTTGACGGAGACGAGCGTGCGATGGTCGCCGCCGTAGCCGACCAGATTGGCCTGCACCGTGGCCGGGAAAGCGCCGGCGACGGGATCGTCGAGGTTGAAGGCGAAATCGGCGCTGGCGGAGCCGCCGTAGGGCAGGAAGCGCCAGAACCAGTGGTCGGCGTGCTCGGCTCGCGGCGCGTAGGGCCGGTAGAGGCGGTCCTCTTCCAGATGAACGGTATCGGTGAAGGCCGAAGCCACTGCGCCGCCGCTGCTGCCGTCGCGCCTGTCCATCCGCCGGCCCGCCGCTCCCCCGAAGGTCAGCCAGTAAACATTCGTGTCGGTGTACATAGTCTGCGCCATCTGGCCGAAGAACTCGACGTAGTCGCCCTCGTCGCACCGTCCATCATCTTGGCCGGCTACGTCGACGGCCAGCTCGACTCCTCCTTTGAACAGCTTCAGCGTCCGGGGGTCGAGCGAGGCGAGGTCGGCCCCGACGCTGGCC
This sequence comes from Chloroflexota bacterium, assembly GCA_016190625.1. Classification (GTDB taxonomy): domain Bacteria; phylum Chloroflexota; class Dehalococcoidia; order JACPQF01; family JACPQF01; genus JACPQF01. The sequence goes on from JACPQF010000128.1 coordinate 37,486, forward strand.
AGGCGCGAGCAGTCGACCTGATAGATGCCGTCGCCGTCGACCGCCACCTTGTACCACGGCAGCGCTTCCGAAAGGACTGACGGATATGCGGGACCAGGTGGGCTGGCAGGCCTGTTGTCGGTCCGCCAGCTTTTCGCCGTGTCGTGATTGACCAGAGCGTTTTGGAGAAAGGGCCCGGCTAAGGAATCCGGTGTGAATGCCCCGTTCTCTGCCGGAAGGAAGGGATAGCTGAAAAGGATCTCCACCCGCAGTCGCCGGTGGAACACGAGCTGGCGGGCGGCAGGATCGTACTGTAGGGGGGAGAACTCGACCCTGGCGTATCGCTGGCCGCGCCAATTCCCGATTTCTGTGATGCGAGCGACCTCGCCGGGATACAACCGGTTCCCGCCATAGATCGACGGATCGGGCGCGTAGGCAAGGTCCGGCTGCGGCAACAGGATCTGCGCCGGGTCCGCCTGAGCTGTGGCTGTGGGAACGGGAAGGGGCGGATGGACGATCGAGTCACGCCGCCAGTCGTCGGCGAGCACCCGCAGCGACGCCCGGGCTTCTGGCGGGATGCCTACCATCGCTCCCCGGACCGGCAGTTGGGGCTGGCCGGCCAGGCCGCCAGGGCTCAGGCCGGGCGCCACGATTGCGGCGTAAACCGTCTCTCCCATGGATTGCTCGTCAGTGGTGTAGCCGGGCACGTCGAGCTCGAGGACGACGTGGCGGGTATCGGACTCGACGACCCGGAGCCCTTCTTGCGTCTGCGCGAGCCCCCGGGCGTCGGTCTTTACCGGGAGGATAGCCGGAGCCGGAGGCGCCAGCACGGCTGTGATCGACACGATCGATAGCAGTCTCAGCCAGCGGCGCTTGACGCCGGTGGAGATAGCGCGTTTTCTCATTCGACGCCGGTCCCGACCGGCCTGACAGCGCTCAGGTGCCGGGGAACCGGATAATCCTGCGGCAGCGCGCCCTTCTCCATCAGCACCTGGCGCCGCGCCAGCGCCTCGGTACACTTGGCCCGCGCTGGGCCGCGCAAGTCTCCGTCCTCCAACCGGGCCAGGCCGTGGCAGCGCAGGCATAGCGACTGCAGCTCGCAGGTCCGGCAAATGTCCAGATCGTTCATGGTCAGATGCATCAGCTCCAGCCAGAGCGGCGATTCCTCCCAGATCTGGCGCAAAGACCTCTCGCGCAGGTTGCCAGCGGGCAGGCGCAACTGGACGCAGGGAAACACCTCGCCGCTGGGGCCGATAGTTAGGAGTCTATACAGAATAACTTGAACACAACATAGGGCATCTGCTATGCTTTACGTGTCATGGATGCTAGTGCCCTGCATGCGAAATATGAGACCCTTGCCGATAGATTGGACGAGCGGGCGCTTCGGTTGTGCCTCGC
>JACPQF010000013.1 GCA_016190625.1 Chloroflexota bacterium
GCGCAGGGCGGGCGAAGCGTTTGCGAACAAGACTTGCGGCCAGTCTGAGGCCCAGCGCAAACGCTTCGCCCCTACACTGACCGGGTCCAATCCGAACGATAATGGAGACCACCGCGTAAGTCCTGTTATTCAGTGGTTTCAAACAAGCGGCAGGGTGAAGTGGAAGATGCTGCCCTTGCCCAGCTCGCTGTCAACTCGAACTCTGCCGCCGTGGGCCTCGACCAGTAGCTTTGTGATGTGGAGACCCAGTCCCACCCCTTCGGCCTTCATTCCCCCCTTGGCTCGGTAGAACCGCTCGAAGATGTGCGGCAGATCTTCAGGGGCGATCCCGGCGCCGCGGTCGGCTACGGAAACCTGCACTTCATGGTCCAGTTGTTGTGCCTGGACCAACACTTCGGTTCCCGGGTCCGAGTACTTCAAGGCGTTGCTGAGAAGGTTGGTGAATATCCGTTCGACGCGGTCCGGGTCGGCTGATACCGGCGGCAGGTCCGCCGGCACCTCTACCCTGATCCGCTCGACGGCGAAGATCCCCTTTGTCCGGTCCAGAAGCTCGTTGATGACGGCCGTTAGGGCTACCGGCTGCTTCTCCATGCGCAACTGTCCGGCCTCCAGGCGCACTGCGTCGACCAGGTCCTGGATCATGGTGTTCATTCGACGGGCGCTGGTGAGAATGGCCTGTACACCTGAGTGTTCGGCGCCTGTTATGCCCGCCCTCTCCAGACTGCGCAAGAGGAGCTGGGCCTGGCCGGTGATGATCGTGAGCGGACTCCGCAAGTCGTGGGACACGGTGCGGAGTAGGTCCTCCCGCTGCTCCTGCAGCTCGTGCAAGGCGGTGACATCGGTGGTGACGGACACCACGCCGAGTAGCCTGCCATCGGCAGCACGAACCGGGGCAGCGCTGACCGATACCCAGATGGCCCGGTCGGCCTGATGAGCCACGATCACGACACCCTTGACGACCTCGCCGTGAAGCGCTCTATAAACCGGATGCTCGTGGACGGGAAACGGCTTTCCCTCCGCCGTCTCGGCTCGCATTAGCGCCATGCGTTCCTCGAGAGGGAGCTTCCGCTGTTCCGGCGTGAAGCCAAAAATACCCTGCGCCGCCGGATTCAAGCGAACGATCTCTCCCGAATGGGCGTAGATCACCACGCCGTCGGCTATCGAGGTGATGGTGGCTTCCAGCTCCGCGGCCCGCAGTTGGATCTCACCCAGCAGCCCTTCGCGCTCGGCCTCAGCTTGTTTGCGCTCGCTGATGTCACGGGAAATGGTGGAGAGATACTCCACCTTTCCCTCCGGGTCCCGATGCGCCAGGATGACCATGGAAATGGGAATCTCCCTACCGTCCGCGCCCAGCACTGCCGTTTCGCCCCGCCACATACCCTCCCTTATGGCTGTGGGGAACGCCTCGTGCAGAATGACCTCAGTGGCCCAGGCCGGATGGTTGTCGCTCACCATCCGCCCCGAGATACGTTCGGCTTCGTCTAGCCCCAGCATCTCGCGAGCAGCTCTGTTTAGATAAAAATTGTGTCCCTCTACGTCGGCCATTCCCACGAAATCGGGGGTTGCCTCGAGGATCGCCATGAACCGTTGCCGCTCTGCCTCCGCCCGTCTTCGCCACGTAATATCGCGGAAGAAAACTCCCAGACCTTCGGGAGTGGGAGCGGCACTAACCTCGACCCATTTGCCAAGCCGCTGGTAGTAGGCCTTGAAGAAGACGGGGGCCTTATCGTCCACTGACTGGTGGTATTTTGCATCGAACTCGGAACCAACCGCTTCGGGAAACTCCTCCCACAGGTTCCTGCCCAGGAGCTCTTCCCGTTTTCGCAGGAGAACCCGCTCCGCTTGCCTGTTCACGTAGGTGAATCGCCAGTGCCGGTCCAGAGCGAAGAAGGCGTCAGTCATACTTTCCAGAAGGGCCGAGATGCGCTGCCGGGCTGCCTCAGCTTCGGCGCGTGCGGCCTGCTCCCTGATGAGTCTGTGGTGATCTTCCTCCGCCCGCCTGCGCTCGGCGATGTCCACAAAGGTTACCACCGCACCCCTGACTGCTCCATCCTCAATTATGGGGTAGGAAGAGTATTCCACCGGAAAGGGAGTGCGGTTACGTCGCCAGAACACCTCGGTATCGATCCGGACCCCCTGCCCGACGCGGACCGCCCGAACCACCTTGCACTGGTCGACCGGATAGGGCGTCCCATCGGGAAAGCTATGATGGATCATCTCGTGGATGTTCTTGCCAAGCAGCTCCTCCGGCCGGTAGCCGACCATCCTCGCGCCCGATTTGTTCACCAGTATGCATCGCGCCTGCAGATCGATGCCATAAATGCCTTCGTCCGTCGAATCCAGGAGGAGGCTAAGGTAGTTGGCCAGCCTCTCCCGGTCGGCGAGGCGCTGTTGCAACTCTGGATAGTAGCTCTTGCGAAAGGAACGCTCGCCAAGGCCGCTGATTTTCTCCCGCATGGCAGCCCAGTCATCGGTGAGTCGAGAATCGGGAGTCGAGACCCGAGAAGGGGGCATCGAGCGTCGGGTGGCAAGTGCTGGGCGCTGAGTCTCGGGTGTCTGAGACCCGGCTCCCTTTCTCACTTCTCCCTTCGGCCTTCTCCCTCTACCCTCTACCCTATGCCCTTCTCCCTCCTCATAGCGCTTCTTCAAAGAGCACCTCGATGTCTCGCTGGCTCGGCCGACGAGGGTTCGTCACGATACAGGGGTCCCTCATCGCTTTCCGGGCGAGCTCGGGAATATCAGCTTTGCCTATGCCAACCTGCTTTGCGTCCTCAGCAATCGCTTTGCCCGCAATAGTCGTACCCAGGCTTTCAAACCGCGGATGAACGCCGATGGACACGGATGAACAAAGGGGATTCAGGGCACCAGAATCTGGACAGTTTTCTCCAATGGCGTTTTCAAGAGCACCTGTTTGAGCTTCGCGTCGGCGGTCACGAAGGGGCAGGAATCCTCTAGCGCTACCGCCAGGTAAAGTGAGTCGTACAACGTCAAGCTGTAGCGGATGGCGATGTCGAACGCGGCGAGGAGGAAGAGATTTGCTGGCTGCAGGGCAACCGCGCTGCTGGAGAGGAACGCCTTGACTATCTCCTCGGCTTCAAGGTGCGACAACTCCCGCCGGCGCACTTTCTTCCATATTACGTTCCCGAACTAGGCGATTATTATGTCGGGGGCAAGGAGTGAGGCTCCGCTATCGAGGATGGCGGACGCGGCTTTGCTGCCCGGCTCCGGTACGTACCACTTGACCGCCAGACTGGCATCGACAACTGCCTTGGGAGCCGCTTTCACCGCTCGCGGTCTTCCCGAACCAGATCGGCGCTGTCGCCGAACGAGCGACCACCTTGCGACAACCTGGCTCTGATGGCCGCCGCGATCTCGCCGGCGCTCCGCGGTTGTGTCTCAACCGCCGTGGCTTCGAGAACCCTCAGAAGCTCCTGCTGCAACGATCGCCGGTTCCTCTTCGCCCGCTGCCTTAGAGCATCGAGCGTCTGTTCAGGCACATCGCGCACAAGGACATCGGGCATCGCCAACCTCCGATCGAAGCAGATCCATTGCATGCTGCTATCATTATGATAGCAAATCCAGGGCCGCACGTCCATACGCGTCAATTCGCGCTCTGCAACTCTTCCGCGCAAACTGCGCCCTTGGCGGTAAAAACCCGCTAATCCCAGAGATCCTCCGCCACATCGTCGAGGCCCTGCTCGAGGAGGGTTTGCTTCAAGGGCTTGAAGGTGGCCAGGTCCCAGCCGCTGTCCGCCAGGTAGCGCGCCGTTCTGCCCGCCACGTCCACCGTCTTCCCGGCCAATGGTCCCTCCTCCTGCGGAGGCCGTCCCAATCCCCGGTCGGGGAAGGCTCGCTCCCTGGGGTTGAGGCCCTCACGTAGGTTGAAAGCGTGGCGGATATTGTGGATGCGCCCGTTCACCTGCTTCAGCTCCTCGGGGGAGTACTCCCAGCCCGTGGCAGCCGCGAGGTAGCGGGAAATGTAGGGGTTGTTGCCCATAAAGCCGCCGAATAGGCAGAGGCCGGCGGCATTGAGAACGTGCGTGTCGCCGAAAGCCTGAGTATGGCGGGCAGGAGTGGCGTCGTAATGGTAGGTCGGATATAAATACTCTCCGAGCTTGGCGTCATGCATGGGGAGCTCTTGCCCGCCGATGTGAATGGCGAAATCGGCGGCGTTCTTGCCGATCTTTGCCGCCGCGATCTTGACTCCGTCGGCCAACAGGTCGCCGAAGCCCTCGCGCCGGGCCAGCTTGTCCAGCATGGCGATCATGGACCGGTGGTTGCCCCAGGTCAGCTCGATGCCGCCCGTGTCGCGTTTGTCAATTAGGCCGTTCTCGTAGCACTCTATGGCGAAGGCGATGGTAGCCCCCGCCGAGATGGTGTCCAACCCGAAGCGGTTGCAGATGTCGTTGGCCACGATCATCGACTCGACGTTATCGTTGAGGCACATGGGACCGAAGGCGGCGAGCGTCTCGTACTCCGGCTTATGAGCGCCCGCCTCGAGCTGATAGTCCTTGTCAAGTGCGGTCATAACCCCGCCGCAGGCGACTGGGCAGCGCCAGCAGGCGTATTTCTTGGCTTCATATGCGGTGACGGTATCGCCGGTGATCGCCTCGATGGCCGAGGGAACATCCCTTACGCCAATGCCACCCCAGTTCTTGACCGGAGCATCGCCGCTCCTCGTGCTGGGTCCCGTCACGGCGCAGGTGCCATATTTCTTGTTGCGGTCATAGGCCGGGCCAGCGAGGGTTTTGAGGGCCTCCTTCCGGACGGCGGCAAAGCCGGCGGAGTCTGCCACCTGTACAGGCAGGCTGCCCTTGGCCACAATCGCTTTCAGCTTCTTTGCCCCCATCACGGCGCCGAGACCGGAACGCCCGGCAGCTCTGCCCTTGTTGTTCATCACGCAGGAGATGTGGGAGAGCTTCTCCCCCGACGGACCGATGCAGGCGACCTGGATCTTCTTGCCGACCTCCTCTCGCAGGATGTCCTCCGTCTCGTTGCTGTCCTTGCCCCAAAGATGGCCGGCGTCCTTGAGGGAGGGCTTGCCGGAGTCGATGAGCAGATAGACTGGCCTGGACGAGGCCCCGCTTACTAGCACCGCGTCAAAGCCGGCGAACTTCAGCGCCGGCCCGAAGTCACCGCCCGAGTTGGCGTCGCCCCAGCCGCCGGTGAGCGGCGACTTGGCGAAGACGGTGTAGCGGTTGCCGAACAAAGCTGGCGTGCCGGTCAATGGTCCGGCGGCAAAACCAAGAATGTTGTCGGGACCCAAAGGATCGGTGCCCGGCCTCATGCGGCTGTAAAGAAGGCGGGCGCCAATGCCGTAGCCGCCTAGGTAGTCCCGGTACAGGCTCTCCTCCGGCTCCTCAACCCTGAGCTCGCCCGTCGAGAGGTTCGCGAATAGGATCTTTCCCATGTTGCTACCGGCCATTGTCGTCATTCCTCCTCAGAATTCAGCTTGATTTGCCACCAATGAACGCGTTCCACGTCGGACCTGATCTACTGACTGTACACCGATGCGCTTAACTCCCGGAAAGAGGTCGAAATGGTGATCCGCCGAAAGTACATACGTTAGGCCGTTTTCTTGCATAACTGCCACATGCAAGACATCCCTCGACGTGAGGCCCAGTTTATAGTACTGATCAAAAAGCTCGATGGTCTTGCGAATATCTGCAGGCCCGATTGGATATACCGATGATACTACTAGCATTTCGTGTTGTCAATGTATGAATTTTGAAAAGGTGAAGAGGTTGACAGCGCCGGGTTAGATGCTATAATAAACGCAAATGATTCGCAATATGTCTCATAACAGCTTCGCCCTATTACAGGCGCGAGGCTACAAGCTTACAGAGCCGCGGCGCCGGGTCATCGAGCAGCTCCACGATCGAAGGCGAGCGCTTACCGCTCTGGAATTGCACCAGTTGCTGGCTAGTGAAGGTATTAGCCTGGCCAGCATCTACCGTACGCTCGAGCTCCTCGTGGAGCTGGGCCTGGCGGAGGCCGCGACCCGCAGCGGGGACGAGCAACGCTATATTGCCTGCTCGCCTGGCCAGCATCATCATCACATCGTCTGCAGCCGCTGCGGCCGCGTCGCCGATATCACCGAGTGTTTGCTCGAGCCGTTCGAGGACGTGGTCCGAGAACGAACTGGCTTCACCATCGAGAGTCATACTCTTGAGTTTCACGGCTACTGCTCGGCGTGCCGGCAATAGCCTCTTTTTTTGCCCGGTTCATTGAGAATCATTCTCAGTCTTATCGGAGTGCCCATTATCATGGCATGATAGTTGCTTAAACGTTCGTAAACGCTCTTTTTTTTGAGCGTTTGATTGAGAATGAATCTCATTTCTGGAAGGTATGTCGAAGTGTATAACCCAAGAACTAGCACAATTGCCGATCGGTTCATGCGCGGCTATCTCCTGATACCGCTCCTGCTGGCCATCGTTTTCGGGGGTCTGGCCTGCACCCGTGTCCAAGCCACGGAAAACCGCTCCGGAAAGACTATAGTCGTCACCTACCCCATTCTGGGATCTGTCGTGAAGGACCTGGTCGGGAACGAGGCAGCCGTGATCGTTCCCATGCCCAATGGACAGGACCCTCACGAATGGGAGCCCTCGGCAAAAGACATCGCCACGCTCAACAAGGCGGACCTGGTTGTGCAGAACGGTCTCGGCCTGGAGGGAGGCATGGAGAAAACCCTCAAACAGGCGGAGAAAGCCGGAGTGAAGCTCTTCACGGCGTCTGACCACATACAGGTGCGCAAGGTGGGATCGGGGGAAGGCATCCCCTCCGGGGACCCTGACCAGGCCGAGGGCGCCGACGACTCCCATATCTGGACGGACCCCTCGGTGATGAAGGCCGTCGCCATGGCTTTGGCAGCGCGGCTCGAGACCGATCTTGCCATCGACGTGTCGGACCGGCTCCAAGACCTAACGCACCGACTCGACGCTCTGGACAAGGAGGTCGCCGCTGCCGTCGCCACAGTACCCCAGACGAATCGGAAGCTCGTAACCGGGCACGAGTCGATGGGCTACTTTGCCCAACGCTACGGCTTCAAGCTGGTGGGAGCGATCATTCCGAGCCAAACCAGTCAGGCCGAGGTATCCGCTTCGGACCTAGCCGAACTCAAGACGTTGATTCAGGAGAATAAGGTCAAGGTCGTCTTCACCGAGCTCGGCACTTCCCCTGCGGTAGCACAGGCGATAGGCAGGGAGTCCGGTGCGAAGGTGGTCGAGCTTTCGACCCACGTCTTAGATAAGGATGGCTCGTACTTTACTTTCCTGCGAAATCTGGCGAAAGCGATCGTGGACGGCTTGAGGTGATCTGGTGGATTTGTTGGTCGATCCGTTTCTCCAAAATGATTTCATGCTGCGAGCGCTCGCTGCCGGGACTCTGGTGTCCATCTCAGCCGCCGTGGTGGGTACGTTCATAGTGCTGCGGGGTATGGCCTTCATCGGCGACGCGCTCGCTCACGGCGTGCTGCCGGGGATCGCCGTGGCGATCCTCTTACACCTTCCAGGCATCCTCGGCGCCGCCGTGGGCGCCCTCGTGATGATCGGCGGTATCGGCCTGGTAACACAGAAATCCCGTTTGTCGTCCGACACAGCCATCGGCTTGCTCTTCGTCGGTATGCTGGCGTTAGGCGTGGTGATCGTCTCGCGCTCGAACTCCTTTTCGGGGGACCTCGTTCGGGTCCTCTTCGGCGAAGTGCTGGGGATTAGTCCATCGGCCATCATCATCCAAGTCTTCGTCACGGCGGCGGTAGTGATCGCCGCGGTGATCTGCAACCGGCCGTTCCTGCTGCTGTGTTTCAACCCCGAACAGGCGCAGGTCTCCGGCTTTTCCGTCCGGCTTTACCACGGCATCATGCTGGCCATGATCGCCATCACGGTGATCGTCTCCTTCCAGACGGTGGGGACGCTGCTGGTCTTCGGCATGCTCCTCGCCCCGGCTGGGGCTGGGGCGCTGGTTGCCAGCCGGATCACCTCGATGATGATTCTGGCCGCGATGTTCGGCGCTATCTCCGTGTACGCCGGGCTCTTAGCCAGCTATCATTTCAACACGGCGGCAGGATCGACCATCGTGCTGGCAGCCACCACACTCTTTTTCGCCGTGCTCCTCGTTCAAACCGTTCGTCTCGGCCATCTGGCGCAAAGGAGTTGGACCCATTGATTTACAGCTATCAGGATAAGACTCTGTCGCCTGGCTCGGTCGAGAGTGCTCAAATACATCTGCGCGCTAGCCATCTTGCGGTCGGCTACGATAACATCCCCATAGTGCAGGGGATCACACTCCAACTGGATAGAGGGCAATCGCTGGCCCTGGTCGGCATGAACGGATCCGGGAAGTCCACCTTCTTGAAGACCATTGTAGGACTGCTGCCGCCTCTTCAAGGCGAGCTGGAGCTACTAGGCGCTCGTAATAGTAGTGCGGCCAGGCGGGTCGCCTACCTCGGCCAGTTCCAATCGTCCGGCTTCGTCCTGCCCTTGCGGACCATCGACGTCGTGCGAATGGGGCGGTTCGCCGCGCACGGCCTCCTCGGGCGGCTGAAGGCGGCTGATCACGAGCTGATTGCCGACTCGATGCGAAGAATGGACGTCCACCACCTGGCTCATGCGCCGGTCCGCTCGCTCTCTGGTGGCCAGCGGCAGCGGGTATATCTGGCACAGGTTCTTGCCCGCCGGGCAAACCTCCTCGTGCTGGACGAGCCCACCGCCAGCCTGGACGCGGCCGGCAGGGCGATCTTTGCCCGGGTGATTGAGGAGGAGGTGACGCGGGGGGCTTCAGTCGTCATTGCCACCCACGACATCCGGGAAGCGGGACGATGCGACCACGTGATGCTACTGGCTCAGCGAGTGGTCGGGCTTGGTTCCCCCAAAGACGTTTTGACGCCTCAGGCTCTCCTTGAGACCTTCGGCGTTATGCTAGCGACTCAGGACTAAGGACACCGCACTAGGCCGTGTGTATCAGTGATAGATTATTCTTGGGTTTCCTGCAACTGTAATTGAGATCTTAGTTTGTCGGTGATTGTCCTGAATTGATCAGGGCTTAAACCGTAGACATCCGCCACTGACTCACCAATCTGCTGCCCCCAATTACTGCTTTGCCAGTCTTCTTCATCTTCGTTTCTTCCACTCTCAACTGCTCCCATACCATTTAACAGGTCAAAAACCACCTGTGCTTCCTTGCGGTCTGTAAATCCTTTTATTCCCAATGCTTCCAAGACAGCTCCTGTTTCTTCAGGTTTGACCCCTCTAATCCCTCTACCTCGAATAATTGGTTCAACAACCGCATGCATTCGATCGGTAACCTGCTTTGCCCTATTTCTTGTTAGAAAATCTACGGCTGCTTTAGTAACTGCTCTTTTATCCATAATTCTTTGAAAATCACGTGCTGCGACATTTTCTCCTGTTCCTGGTTCTGGCACAAAACTCACCCCCTTCTTAAGATTTTACTATTCGGATAATTCCGGGCACGCTCATGTTCTCAGCACTTCCAGTCCGCTTAAAACCGCTCCGGCCAGAGCAAGGCGTAAGTCAAGTAGCCCAAGAGGAGAACGACGATGATCCCGACGACAAGATACTCTATCGACATTGCGATCCCTTGGCCAGTTGGTCGCACGCGAATACATAGGCGAGCGAGACTACAAAGAATACCAGAACAAGGACGATAAGCGCCAGGTCGGCCATTCGCAATCCTCCTGCTTATCTGACGTGCCTGCAAGGTTCAGGCCTATGGCCCGTCTTCTTCCTCGTCTCCATGGTCGTGCTCGATGAGGCGGAGAAGAGACTCCAGTGGGAACGGCTTCGGCAGGTAGGCTCGCGGCTTGAACTCCGCCAGGCGGCCGGGGCTGACCCGCACCGCCGAGACGATCACGGTGGGAACCTCCCTGCCCATATCCCTAAGCACGCGTAGCACATCCCAGCCGCTCCGGTCGGGCAGGTTAATGTCAAGAAGCAAGAGGTCCGGTCGCTCTTCGGAAAGGACGCTCAGGGCCTCTGCGGCGGTCGTGGCCTCGAGGACGGAGTGCCCCCGGCTCGTCAGGTTATGCACGATCACCCGGCGCAGCGCTTTTTCGTCTTCGACTACCACAATGCAATGCTTCATCTGTGCTCCCCACGGTTGACATCCCCTCATCCGAGCCTGTCATCGACCCGTCTCCTGGAGCGATTCACTAAGCCAACTGGGGGGCCAACTCGAAACTGCGCGGCGGCCGGTACCCAGCCCGACCATGATCACGGGGCAACCAACGGCATCGAGCAGCGTACGTCCGGCATCGAACAGCCCGAATGGACCGGCGCCGTGCCAGCCGACGATCACCGCCGAGGCCTGAAACTCCTCCGCCATCTGCTGAACTGCATCCGACCGGCTGCGGGTTATCCAAATCTCCTCCGTCGTTTCGACTCCGAAAGCCGCGGCGCGGTCGGCGGCGAGATCGAGTAGCGTATTGGCCCTTTGTTTTTCCTCCTCAGAGAGGGTGGCGAGCGGCCGTTGTGGCGGCAGAACGATCAAGAAGACGAGGAAGAGCGACCTATCTGCTAGCCGGGCGTGAGCTGAACCACATTGCACCAGCGATGCGATATCATGTTCATCGTCAAGGCAAACGATAACCGGTCCCGGCGATTCTGAACGAATTGCCTTACTCGCCAATTCCATCGTCCAAATGCTCCGGTTCGTTCTCGCCGCCAAGGTAATACGGCACGTCGACCACGATGGTATTGCGCCGGAAAAAGAGGCGAATCTTGAGTCGGAGGGCTGTCTGGTTGTGCAGGATGTACTCCCACAGGTGGCGGGGAACGAACTCCGAGAGGACGACGGTGATCGGCCGCTTCGGTTCCTGCCTATCCAGAGCATCGATATAGGCCATGAGAGGGGAGATCAGAACCCGGTAGGGTGACTCGACGATCACGAGCGGTATCTCTCCTCCCCACTGCTCCCAGCGCCGCTTCATCCGCTTCTCCTCCTCAGGATCGGTGCTCACATGTACCGCTGTGACATCCGGCGAGATAGAGCGGGCGAAAGCGAGGGCGATGAGCGCCGCCTTGTCTAGACGGCTCACTGGAACGACAACGTGTGGCGGCTCTGGCTTGGGCAGCCGTGCGTTTGGCCGCTCCAGCGCGAGTGAATCTTTGAAGGCCCGGTAATGGCGCTCGATCGCCCACATCATCGCCATTAGCACCGGCATGAGTACCAGCACCATCCAAGCCCCCAGCATGAACATGGAGCCTGCCACCACCACCGCCACTACGCCGGTCGCGACCGCACCCAACGTGTTGACCGCTGCCCGTTGCCGCCATCCGTGCTCTTCGCCACGTAGCCGCCACCAGTGCCGCACCAACCCCGCCTGGCTAAGCGTGAAGGCGAGGAACACGCCCACGGTGTAAAGCGGGATCAGGCTCGTCACGCTCCCGGCGAAGACGACGATCAACAGCGCCGACAGGGCCGACAAGCTGACGATGCCCACCGAGAAAGCCAGACGGTCGCCCCGGAACTGGAACTGACTTGGCAGATAGCCGTCGTTGGCCAAAACGCTTGCCAGTCGGGGAAAGCCATTGAAGGCCGTGTTCGCTGCCAGCAGGAGCAGCACCGCGGTGGAGAATTGGATAAGGTAATAGTAGGGACCAATGCCTACCAGCGTGCGCGTCAGTTGACTCACCACAGTCTCCACTTCCTCGGGGTGGGGCACGATGGCGAGCTGGGTGGACAGAACGCTGATGCCAAGGAAGATGGAGGCGAAAAGGACTCCCATCATGACCAGAACGACCTGAGCGTTCCTGACCTCCGAGGGCTTGAAGGCGGGCACGCCGTTGGAGACTGCCTCGGTACCGGTGAGCGCCACCGAACCAGAGGCAAACGCCCGCAGGAGGAGAAGCAGCGTCAGTGGATGAGCGGTCTGCCCTGCCAGCCACTCCGGAGGAGCCGTGTACGCCGGCAGGCTTCCCGTGACCATCCGGAAGAGCCCAAATCCGACCAGACCGAGGATAGCGACGACATAAACGTAAGTTGGGGTGGCGAAAACGTTTCCGGATTCCCTTATGCCGCGCAGGTTCAACATCGTCACGACGAACACCGCTGCCACCGAGATCAGCACTCGCTGCTCGAACAGCTCGGGGAAGGCCGACGTTATGGCCGCCACGCCTGCCGATACGGAGACGGCCACGGTAAGGATGTAGTCGGTCAGCAGTGCCGCGGCAGCGGCAAGGCCGGCGAGAGCGCCAAGGTTCTCGTGGGCAACTACGTAGCTGCCGCCGCCGTTGGGATAGGCGCGGATCACTTGTCGGTAGCTGGTTACCACGATGGCCAGGATGATGATGATTGCCAAGGTTATCGGGACAGACAGGGCAAGAGCACCAAGGCTTGCCAGCGCCAGCACTCGCATGACCTCTTCCGTCGCGTAAGCCGACGAGGAGATGTTGTCGGAGGCGAAGATTGCCAGCCCCTTTAGCTTGCCAACTCGCTCCTCCTTTTCCTGCTCGGTCCGCAGACGCGGCCCGATTAGGACTCGTCGCACTGTCTCCGTCGCCAGGCCAAACGGGCCTCTTGGCCTTAGAACTCGCTCTGTGGCCACCAGATGCCCCGGCGCCCGGCGCCGGAACTCGCGGGCGTAAGGTCGGACGATCCGCACATAGCGATTGCCCGGCCTGCCGCCCGTCAGGAGTTGTTTCTCCTCCAGATCCGGGGAATGCAGGCGGTTCGCGTTTTCTCCTTGCGGGCGCCCGCCGGCTTCCCTCCCCTGCGACGGATGGGAGAATCCGGCCTTGCTATTTGTCGAGTGGTCCTGGCTATCCTCTGCCATCGAAATGTTATTTCGCCTCTCAAAGCAGATTCACGCTTTCTCCGCAAACGCGTGTATCCACCCTAATGATAGCGCGACGCTGCTCAACAACGCGTCAACACCGAGCAATGCGCGCTCAATAGATGCTTAACATCTTGGAGGCGAACCCAAGTGGAAAAGGGCACCCAGTGCTTTGTGATAGATCGCCTGATCCCCTACACGGTACATCCCGAATTTTGATCACGGGGTAGATTGGCGATGCAACGACCTTCGTGCGATGCAGGCTCGCCCTCACCCCAACCCTCTCCCTTTGGGAGAGGGGACGGAACGCCTGCCCTCTCTCCCTTTGGGAGAGGGCTGGGGTGAGGGTAAACTCACACATACATCCTGAATAGCAGAATTCGGGATGTACCGTGAGGAACAATCGCTCAGGGTAACAAAGCACTAGCCGCGGGGCGACCACATGATCACGGCAACACCGATCAGGCAAACGGCGGCGCCGATGAGGTCGAAGCGATCCGGATTCCACCGATCGAAGCGCCAGCTCCATAGCAGCGAGAGGATGATGAAGATGCCACCATAGGCGGCGTACACCCGTCCGAAGTTCGGTTCGGATTGGAGGGTGGGTACCACTCCATATAGAACCAGAACGAACGCCCCTGCCAACCCGAGCCAGAACCCTCGTCCCACCCTCAGCCACTGCCAAACAAGCCAGCCTCCGGCGATCTCGAACAGTCCGGCGAGAACGAATAGCGCCAGCGAACGAACTATCACTGCGGGTTACCTTTCTCTAGAGAACATGAGTTGTCTTTGTGTGCTTCGAAATCTTCGGCGCCTTCGTGATTCCATCCACTCCCACTGCTGACCGCTGACAACTGACTGCTGACAGCTATCAAGTCTAGGCCTCGGGCGCCAGCAGGCGATAACCTACGCCCGGCTCGGTAATGAGGTAGCGGGGTTTCTGGGGGTCGGCCTCGATCTTCTTGCGCAATCGGGCGACGTACACGTGGAGGTAATGTGCCTCCGAGCCGTATTCCGGTCCCCAGGCTTCGAACAGGAGCATCCTATCGGTGAGCACCTTATTGGGATGAGTTACAAAGGCCTTCAGAAGCAGGTACTCGGTCGGCGTGAGGTGTACCTCGTGGCCACAGACAGTGACGCGCCGGCGGTCCATATCTACTTCGAGGTCTCCCGTCCGAAACACAGCGGCGCTTCCCCTGGCCGGCCTGGCGGCGTGCCGGAGAGCTACCCGGACCCTGGCCAGCAACTCTTCGACGCCAAATGGCTTGGTCAGATAATCGTCGGCCCCGAGGTCGAGCGCCGCCACCTTGTCCCGCTCCGCACCCCGCACCGACAGAACGACAATAGGAGTGTTAGATTGGCTGCGTACTTGCCGGATCACTTCCAGACCGTCGACATCCGGCAGACCGAGGTCGAGCAAGATGAGGTCCGGGTGGCGTTTGACGTAGGTCTCGAGGGCCTGCTGGCCGGTCTCCGCCGCCTCGACCTTGTAGCCGTGGCCGCCGAGGACAGTGCGCAAAGCCCGGCGGATCGCTGCCTCGTCGTCGATGACCAGAATTAGAGCGCCGTTCTTAGGCGGATGGTTCATACTGCACGCTCCTTGGTCTCGCCGCTAGTATCAGGTTCGGCCGTTAGAGGCAATGTGAAGACAAAACGGGCGCCGCCACCGGTTCTGTTCTCCGCCCACATGCGGCCGCCATGCGCCTCCACCAACCCCTTGGCCACGGCCAGGCCCAGGCCGGTGCCCTTGGACCGGGAACCCTCACGGGCCACGCGATAGAAAGGCTCGAACAAGTGGAGTAGAGCCGATGAGGGGATGCCTGGGCCACGATCCGCCACCTCGACCTGAACTTCTGTGTTGTTGGTTCGCGCCGAGATCCGGGTTTCGGTGCCAGCCTTTGTGTATTTCGTGGCGTTCTCTATCAGATTTGACAGAACCTGGTCGATCTCCACGTAATCGAAGAACACGGGTGGCAGATCGTCCGGAATATCGACGACTGTCTGGCGACCTGCGACGAGGGGACGCAGCCGGCCCAGTACGTCGTCGACCAGTGCGCCCAAATCATACCATCCCTTTTCCGGCCTCAAGTTGCCACCTTCGATGCGGGAGAGATCCAGCAGGTTCCCCACGATCTGGTTCAATCGCAGAGCCTCCTCCTCGATAGTTTCGGCGAACTCCCGCCGCTCCTCCTCCGTCCAGGCAACGTCGCGCTGGCGGAGGCTGCCCGCCGAGGCGATGATCGAGGCAAGCGGCGTCCTCAGGTCATGCGAGACCGCATTGAGCAAAGCGGTCTTTAGCTCGTCGGTGCGACGGAGGATCTCCGTCTCGGTGACCTCACGTTGAAGCCTGACCCGGTCGGCGGCCGCTCCCAACTGATTGGCCGCCGCCGACAGCAATCTATCGTTGGCGAGGGTGGACTTGGCCTCGCGCTCACGACGCATGATGAGCAACTCCCCCACGCGCCGGCCCTTCACGGTCACCGGCACCACTTGCATTCGCCTGGCGTCAACCGTTCCGCCGGTCCCCTTGGCTCGAGGAGGAACGATGCGGATCCACCGTCCGGGCGCACCGCGCAGCTCGCCGGTTGGCAGCGGACCCTGGCCGAGGACTTGCGAATCCACGGCGGTTCGACGGCGAACGAGTTCGAGCGCCCCACCTTCGCCAACGGCAGCCCGGGCGATTCCCGTCGCGCCGGCGGCGATCTCGATCGCCACCGCCGACAACTGCAGCTCGTCCCGAAGTCGCGCCGCCGCGGCGTTTAGCGCTTGCTCCAGGTCCGGCCCATTCATCAAACGAACCAAGTCATAGAGAACCACGGCCTCGCGTTTGCGCTGCTCGGCCTCTTGAGCTCGCCGGCGCTGCCCTGCCGCCAGTTGCCCGGTGACAATGGCCGTAAGCAAGAACAGACCAAGGGCGATCCACTCGGCCGGATTACCAACCGTGAAGGTATGCAGCGGCTCGGTGCGGAACCAGTCAATTGCCAAAAACGCCAGAATCGAGGCAAACACCGCCGGACCCCGGCCAAAGGCCACGGAGATCGCCAGAACCACCACCAAATACAGCATAGAAATATTTGGGATAGCGGAGAGACTTAGAATCAGACCAATCAGAACCGTCATCAGCGCTATGCCCACGAAGCTGGTCGCGTAACCGAGCGCGTTACGTCGCGCCATCGCCAAGAATCCCACGAGTGCCTTCATGCCTGGAATTCTACCACTTGCTAATCTCCGGTTGCAACCATCGGGGCGTGGCAGTTAGTTTTCTATCACTTCTGTGAGCGCGCCGTTTGTGATACAATGCGACCTATCACACCCTGAGGAGGACGGTGGCGTGCTTTGGGCTAGAGTGAAACCGGCTGGGCCGGTGCTTCCCATGTTCATGTTCGCCCACTTCACCCATCACGTAGCTACCGGCGCTCTCATTCCTCTTATCCCCTGGCTTAGGGACGCGTTTGGACTCGACTACGCCCGCTCGGGGATGCTGGTGTCCGCCTTCAGCCTTTCCCTCGGCCTCGCTCAATTGCCGGTGTCTAGCCTCGGCGACCGCCTGAGCAAGACCTCCATGGTGGCAGTGGGCCTTCTGGGGATCTCGCTCGCCGCATTGGCTATAAGCTTATCTCCCGGCTTCTACTTCGTCTTCGCCTTTCTGATCGTCATGGGCTTGTTTGGCGCCACCTACCACGCCCCCACCTCCTCTTTTCTATCTCAGTGGTTCTCTCAAGAGAAGCGCGGGCAGGCCCTCGGCACCCATTCCATTGGTGGATCGGTCAGCTTCGTCGTAGCGCCGGTGGCTGCCGTGCT
The DNA here is from genome assembly GCA_016190625.1 of Chloroflexota bacterium. Taxonomy (GTDB): domain Bacteria; phylum Chloroflexota; class Dehalococcoidia; order JACPQF01; family JACPQF01; genus JACPQF01. Next base: position 16,589 of record JACPQF010000013.1, read on the forward strand.
CATAGCCAGGCTGGCCGGCGATTGGCGCTACTCCTTTGCAGCGCTGGCTCTCCCCGCCCTCCTGGCCGGGTCCAGTATCGCCGTCGCCGGGCGCCGGTGGGAAAAGGTCAGCCTGGCGAAGCTAGCCTCGACTCCCAGGGAGCGTTTCAGCCTAGTCGAGATAGCACGCCTGATTGGCGTCCTCCTGGCCGTGGCGTTGTTCGCCGGCTTGCTGGTGTCGGCATTCAACTCCTTCTTGCCCCTGTACTTGGTCGACAAACATCATGTGCCGCGTGAAATAGCGGGCATGTTTGTCGGACTGGCCGCCGGTGCGGGAATCCTTGGCGCTCCCGTCGGCGGCGCTCTCTCGGACCGTCTCGGCAGGAAGCGGGTAATCGTGCTCTCCGTCGTTCTGTCTGGCCCCTCCATCCTTCTCCTCACGATGATTCCCTTTGGCTTGCCGATGGTGGGGGCCATTCTTCTCGGCGGGCTGATCTGGACCTCGCGCATGCCCGTCATCGAGTCTCTCATTGCCGATACGGTGCCCTGGCATCGCCGGGCTACGGTCCTTGGCGTCTATTACTTTGTGTGGCAAGAGACCGCCGGCGTCATTACTCCCCTGGTGGGATGGCTCATCGATTTGTCTAACCCAAACAGCGTCTTCATAGGTTTGGGGCTGGCCGCTACGGCCTGCTCGGCCTTGATGCTAGCGCTCAGAGGGAAGGTGTAGCGGTTGCCCTCCCAATCGACTGTCCGCGCTGGACATTGCAGGTAATCCAAGAATTCATGCGGAGGCTTTCACCAATGGACATCGACGCCTATCGCGACCTCGATCCACCCGCCCGGGTGCTTCTCGGGCCGGGACCCAGTAACGTCCATCCCCGGGTTCTCCGGGCCATGTCCATGCCGAGTATCGGCCATCTCGATCCCGGGTTCCTGAAGGTGATGGACGAGAGCATGGACCTCCTGCGCGCCCTGTTCAAGTCGGCCAATACCATGACGTTTCCCGTCTCCGGCACCGGATCGGCCGGCATGGAAGCGGCCATAGTCAACTTCGTCGAACCGGGGGACCGGGTGATCGTCGGCTGCAACGGCCTGTTCGGTGAAAGGATGATCGACGTGGCTCAGCGCTGCGGCGCCGAGGTAGTGCCGGTGAGCGCCGAGTGGGGCAGAGTAATCGAGCCGGAGGCCGTGCAGACCGCCCTGAGAAGCCAGGCCAGAACGAAGCTGGTGTGTCTGGTGCACGCCGAGACGTCCACGGGGGCCTGGCAGCCCTTAGAGGAGATCGGCCGCCTGACGCGGGAGCACGAGGCTCTGTTCCTCGTGGACGCGGTGACCTCCCTGGCCGGCTGCGACGTCCAGGTGGACAACTGGGGCATCGACATCTGCTACAGCGGCACGCAGAAGTGCCTGAGCTGTCCGCCGGGCCTAGCGCCCATCACCGTGGGGGAGCGGGCAATGCGCGCCCTCGAAGCGAGGAAAACCAAGGTGCAGAGCTGGTATCTCGACCTCTCCCTGGTGCGCCAATACTGGTCGGCCGGCAGATTCTATCACCACACTGCCCCCGTCAACATGATCTACGCCTTTCGCGAGGCCCTGCGGCTCATCCACGAGGAGGGGCTGGAGAAGCGCTTCGCCCGCCACCAGTTGCACGGCGATGCCCTTCACGCCGGACTTGAGGCTCTGGGTTTGGCGCTTCACGCTCAGGACGGTCACCGACTGCCGGTTCTGACTGCCGTTCGCATTCCCGAGGGAGTGGAGGATCTGAAGGTCAGGCAGGCCCTGTTGAACGAGTTCGGCATCGAGATCGGCGGCGGCCTCGGCCCGCTGCGGGGAAAGGTCTGGCGTATCGGCCTAATGGGCCATTCCAGCACGCGGGCCAATCTGGTCCAACTCCTGACCGCGCTCGAGGCCGTGTTGCCTCGCTTCGGGTTCAAGCTGGAGAGAGGAGCGGGCACCGCCGCTGCTCTGGCCGTCCTCGACGGGTAGTAAGGCGCTCTGGGTAACCCTCACCCTGCCCTCTCCCTTTTCCGAAAGGGAGAGGGAAAGCTGTGGCGCCAACCCTCACCCTGCCCTCTCACTTTCCCGAAGGGGAGAGGGAAAGCTGTGGCGCCAACCCTCACCCTGCCCTCTCACTTTCCCGAAGGGGAGAGGGGACACGTTGCCCACGCTAACTCGGCGGGTTGCGATCTCCGCTCCAGCCGGCGCGGCAGAAGGCATGGTTCAGGAATAGGGTAACAGTTGTAACATCGACAGGCGGGCACATCCCTAACGTAGGGGCGAGGCATGCCTCGCCCCTACGGTAATTGTAATCAGGTTCACGCGCTGTTGTGAACGATCTCTGGAGGAAGCGGATGAGTAAGGGATGCATCCGCAAGTTCATCGAGCGCCGTCGCGCTGCGATCGTAGGGGCGAACGGCCGTTCGCCCCTACACCGATAACGTCAATGAACTTGCCGGACGAATCACTAAGCTAAGTGGTGCATCCGGTAAATCCATTCCAGTCGTCGACCTACCATCGTAGGGGCGAACGGCCGTTCGCCCCTACACCCGTTAGTGCAGCGAACTTGCCGGATGAACCACTAAGGGCTTCTGTCAGTCCTTGTTCACTCTCCTGTCTTTCCGCGGAAGGAGGGACAGTGCGGGCCTCCCGCCAGTCCTTGTCCCATCTCGCAGCAGAGTGGAAGAGCGTCGAGGTGAGGGCGCCCCGGATTGTCTCCAAGGCAAGCCCGTGTCCCGACCCGCTCTCCCGCCGCGGAAGGTTGAACCCGCCTCCCTGGCGCTCGTTTCCCGCCTGCCGCGAACCCCTATTCCGCCACGCCCCAGAGCCGCACCGTGCCATCGGCGCTCGCCGGGGCGAGGGTTTTCCCGTCGCGGGAGAAGGCGACGCTGTAGACCGAACCGGTGTATCCGGCCAGGGTGCGGAGTAGCCGGCCGCTGGCCGCCTCCCACAGCTTGAGGGTGTTGTCGGCGCTCGCCGAGGCGAGGGTCTTCCCGTCGGGGGAGAATGCGACGCTGTTGACCGAATCGGTGTGTCCAGCGAGAGTGCGGAGCTCCCAGCCGCCGGCCACCTCCCACAGCTTGACGGTCTTGTCCCCGCTCGCCGAGGCGACGGTCTTCCCGTCAGGGGGAGAAAGCGACTCTCCCGATCGAACCGGTGTATACAGCAAGGGTGCGGAGTTCCTGACCGCTGGCCACCTCCCACAGCGTGACCGTCTTGCCCCCGCTCCCCGAGGCGAGGATCTTGCCATCGGGGGAGAAGACGATGCTCAGGACTGGAACCCGCGTTTCGGCGAACCGCACCTCGGCCAGAGTATCGGCGGCGTAGAGGAAAACGCCGACCAACGAGGCCACGCCGAGATACTTGCCATCGTTCGACCAAGCCGCGCCGTACGGTTGGCCCTTGACCAAACGCGCCAGTTGCGCCACGCGAGCGGCATTGGCTGGCGAAATCGAGGCCAGGGAGTGCGGCAGCGACGCCGGCGGCGGCGAGGCAGAGGCGCTGGGGGTCGCCATGGGCGTTGCCGCGGAAGAAGGGGAGGGTTCCCCTCCGCATCCTAGCGATAATAGCACCGCCACGGCAATGAGAACCAGAAGCGCACCGGCGGCAAGGCCGGCGATGACCTCGGTGCGGCGGCGCCGGGCTCGCCCGGCATCAGCCTGGGCGAGAAGCGCGGCGGCTGCCCGGCCCCCGCGGTCGTAGCCCTGCGGGCGGCGCCGTACTATGTCCTTCAGGTTGGCTGACGCTAGCGGCCACTCTCCGCGCAGCAGCGCGGCCGGGCCCAAGTCGAAAAGACGGGCCAGCTCGGCTTCCTCGGCCTGACGGCGCGACTCGGCTTCCTTTTCCTCCTGCTCCCGCTTGCGACGGGCCGCTGCTTCCGCCTCGGCTGGAGCCTTGGCCGCGGCCGCCTCGCGCGCCTGCTCGGCCTGCCAGCCCTGCTCCATCTCCGCCCGAACGCCGCCAGCCGTCCGGTAGCGCTTGGCGGGGTCTGAATCGTCGGCGGGAAGCCTGCCGGCTTGCTCCTTCAGCGCCCTGGCCACGATGCCGTCGAGCCAGGCCGGCGCCTCCTGCCGGTGGTCGCTCACCCGGCTTCCGTACACCGACTTGTACGGTATCCCCGTCAGCGACTCGAACAGGACGCAGCCGAGGGAGAACAGGTCGGAGGTCGGAAGCAGGTATCCTTTTTCTCGCTCTTGCTCGGGCGACATGTAGGCGGGCGTGCCGGGATGATAGTTCGCCTGGCTGCCTAAAAGCGACCGGCGGCTGAGACCGCCGGGCATCTGGGCCAGACCCAGGTCCCCGATCTTGGCGGCGCCGTCCGCCGAGAAGAGGACGTTGGACGGCTTGAGGTCCCGGTGCACGGCCCGCAACTGCTCGTGGATGGCCGTGAGCCCGTCGCAGAGGTCCAGGGCCAGGCGAATGGCTTCCCCGACGCTGAGCGGCCCCTGCTCCCGCAGCCTCCTCTCCAGGCTGCCGCCCGACGCCCACTCCATGACGAGGCAGAGGTCGTCCCCCGCCTGCTCGAAGTCGTGGACCTTGACCACGTTGCCGTGGTCGAGCCTGGCCCCCAGTTGGGCCTCGAAGTCGAACTGGTCGTAGCAGTGCTGGAAGTCGCTGCTGCCCACGCCCGGCATGTCGCGCCGGAGGACCTTGAGGGCGCGCGGCGCGTTCAGCCGGAGGTGGGTGACCCGGTACACCTCGGCGAAGGCCCCCTTACCCGCCAGCTCCTCCACCCGGTATTTGCCGCTGAGGATGATGTCGCCGGGCTGAAAGATCATCGGCGCCCCTATCTTGCCGGATGAACCGCTTAGCCGCTGACATACTAACCCAAACCAGCCGAAAGGTCAACGGTGTTTTCGCCTTGTTTGTTGACCTGAATGACTCGGCTATGTCTCATCGCACGTAGCCAGGGCAGACGGCGCGCATAACCGCCTTGGGATCGATCCCAAGGCTAACAGCCCAAGCGTCCTTCCGTGAAGGATGCTGGGGGATGTCACACGTCGTGCCCAAGCACGCTTTACAGCAGTTCGCATTGATGTTGAGCGGCCAAGCTCGTTGTTGCGACGGAGAAATTCGCGCTATTAAGCTGTATGGGCGAACGGCCGTTCGCCCATACGATCGCTCAATACCTTTGCAATCTGTTGTAGCATACTTGCGCTGTTCAACCTATGGCTTGCGGTCCTTCCGTGAACGACGGGATCCTACTGAGGGCCTCCTCCGGGCTGAACGCTGAAAGCTGAACGCCGACAGCTACCTACGCCGCCACCCGCTCGCGCCGGGTGAAGGTGAGGCCGTCGCCGCTACGGTCGACCAGGATGGTGTCGCCCTCCTTGAACTCGCCCAAGAGAAGCTTCTTGGAAAGAGGGGTCTCCACCTGTCGCTGGATGGTCCGCCTGAGTGGCCGCGCCCCGTAAACCGGATCGTAGCCCTCGCTGGCCAGGTATTCCTTGGCCGCCGGAGTGAGCTCGATGGCTAACTGCCGCTCCTTGAGTCGCTCCCGCACCTTGGCCACGAGCAGGTCGACGATCTCCGTGATCTGCTCCTTGGTGAGCTGGTCGAAGACGATGATCTCGTCGATCCGGTTCAGGAACTCCGGCCGGAACGTCCGCTTCAGCGCTTCCTCGGTGTTGGCTTTGAAGGTCTGGCTGGCCTTTCTCTGGTTCCCGAGATGGAAGCCAATGGCCTCCTGCTGAACCGCGCCCGTGCCCACGTTGCTGGTCATGATCACCACAGCGTTGCGGAAGTCTACGGTTCGTCCGTGGCCATCGGTAAGCCGGCCGTCCTCCAGAATCTGAAGCAGGATGTTGAACACATCCGGATGGGCCTTCTCGATCTCGTCGAACAAGATCACCCGGTAGGGCCGTCGGCGCACCGCCTCGGTCAACTGGCCGCCCTCGTCGTAGCCGACGTAGCCCGGCGGCGAGCCAATAAGCCGGGATACCGTGTGCTTCTCCATGTACTCGCTCATGTCGACGCGGAGCATGGCATCCTCGTTGTCGAACATGAACTCGGCCAGCGCCCGCGCCAGCTCGGTCTTGCCCACGCCCGTGGGGCCCAGGAAGATGAAGCTGCCGATGGGCCGCTTGGGATCCTTGAGGCCCGAACGAGAGCGCCGGATGGCATCGGCAACGGCGATCACGGCCTCGTCCTGGCCGACAATGCGTTCGTGGAGGCGCTCCTCCATATTGACCAGCTTGGCCATTTCGGTCTCCAGCATGCGGGTCACGGGAATGCCGGTCCACTGGGAAACAAGCTCGCCGATGTCCTCCTCGTCCACCACCTCGTCCAGCTTCTTGTCCCGCTGCCAGTTTGCCTTGGCCTCGGCGTAGTCCTTCTCCGCCTTCAGGCGCTCGGCCTTAGTACTAGCTGCTCGCTCGTACTCCCGACGCTGCGACGCCGCCTCTTCGTCGGCGGCGAGCTGCTGAATCTTCCGCTCCAACTCCTTGAGCTGGGAGGGCATGCTCCCGAGCTCGATCCGCAGCTTGCTCGCCGCTTCGTCGATCAGGTCGATGGCCTTGTCGGGCAGAAAGCGGTCCTTAATGTAGCGGTCGCTCAGCTTTACCGCCGCCGTGATGGCGCTGTCGTCGATGCGAATGTGATGGTGCGCCTCATACTTGGGTCGCAGCCCCTGCAGAATGGCGATGCTGTCTTCGACAGTCGGCTCGGAGACAAAGACCGGCTGAAACCGCCTCTCCAGGGCGGCGTCTTTCTCGATGTGCTTGCGGTACTCGTCGAGGGTGGTCGCCCCCACGCACTGGAGCTCGCCGCGCGCCAGCGCTGGTTTGAGCATATTGGAAGCGTCGATGGCCCCTTCGGCGGCGCCGGCGCCGACCACCGTATGCAGCTCGTCGATGAACAGAACGATCTCTCCCTGGGCCCGCTTGATCTCGTCCATGACCGCCTTCAGGCGCTCCTCGAACTCGCCGCGGAACTTGCTGCCCGCCACGAGGGCGCCCATGTCGAGGGCGATCACCTTGCGGCCCCGCAGCGATTCGGGCACGTCGTTGGCCACGATCTTCTGGGCCAGGCCCTCGACGATGGCCGTCTTGCCCACGCCGGGGTCGCCGATGAGGACCGGATTGTTCTTGGTCCGCCGGCTGAGCACCTGGAGAACCCGCTTGATCTCCTGCTCCCGCCCTATGACGGGGTCGAGCTTGCCTTCCTTGGCCAGGGCGGTGAGGTCGCGGCTGTACTTCTCTAGGGCCCGATACTTGCTCTCGGCCCGCTGGTCCGTCACCCGCTGCCCGCCGCGAATGGTCTGCAGCACCTTGTAGATCTTCTCCTGGTCGATGTCGAACTGGGCGAGGATCCTGGCGGCGTCACCCTGGCGCTCGGTGGTCAGGGCGATGAAGACGTGCTCGGTGCCGACGAACTCGTCCTTGAGTCGTTCCGCCTCCTCGTTGGCGGCTTCCAGCAGCCGGGCAATGCGCGGCGTGGCGTAGATCTGGCCCTGCTCGTAGGCGACCTTGGGAGAGGCGGCAAGGGTGCGCTCTACCTGCGATTTCATCGCCTCGATTGGAATCCCCAGCTTCTCCAAGATCTGCGAGGTCAGACCGCCCTCCTGTTCCAGCAGGGCCAGCAGGATATGCTCCACATCCCACTGGCTATGATGATAACGCCGCACGATCTGCTGCGATAGAGCGAGAGCCTCTTGCGCCTGTTCTGTAAATTTGTCCTGTCGCATCATGGCAATCTATCCTCCCAAAGCGATGATTAGTCGTTCGTTTTCCGCCTCTAGCCGCCTGATCCTCTCCTCGAGTTGAGAGATCCGCTCCGACATGCGGATGATGACCTCCGCGCCAGCTAGATTGACTCCCAGGTCGTTGATCAGGCGTTGAATCTGCTTGAGTTTCTGAATATCCTTTTCAGAATAAAGACGAATGTTTCCCTGGGAGCGCGAGGGCTGGACCAGTCCCGCCCGCTCGTAGTAGCGCAGGGTTTGAACGTGAACTCCCAGTAGTTTGGCTGCCACACTGATGACGTAGCAGGCTTCGTGTTCGCTAGCCATTGATTGCTCCTTGACCTCCTCTGTAAGGTCACCGTAGGCGAACGACCGTTCGCCCCTACGCCCATTCAGCCTCAACACCACCGTAGGGGCGAACGGCGTTCGCCCAGACACTAGTTTGGCCTCAATGCCCTCAATTCCTCGAAGAGTTGTCGTTCCCTGTCGCTGAGATTGGCGGGAAGCACAACCTTTACCTTGGCGAACAGATCGCCACGGGCCGTGCTCTTCAACCCGGGCATGCCCTGTCCGGCTAGCCTGAACACCCGTCCGTTCTGGGTTTCTGGGGGAATCCTCAGGGCTAACTTTGTGCCTTTCAACGTGGGCACTTGCGCTTCACCGCCGAGAACAGCCAAAGCCAGAGGTACGGGAACGTCGACGTGCAGGTCATCTCCCCGCCGTTCGAAAGAGGTGTGCGGTTTCACCGAGACGGAGAGCAAAAGGTCTCCGCGCGGACCGCCGCCCCGACCCTCACCACCTTCACCGGCCATGCGGATGTGAGACCCATCGGCCACGCCGGCAGGGATCTTGACTTCCAGGCGTCGGGTTTGCACGGTAATCCCGAGACCACGGCAACTGATGCAGTCCTTCCCAGAAGGACCGCCGATGGTTCCTGCGCCCTTGCAGGCCGGGCAAGGCTCCTGCATCTGGAGCTCCAGCAGACGGGTCGAGCCGTTGAAGGCCTCTTCCAAGGAGACCTCTACCGGCTGCTCCAGGTCCTCGCCCCGCCGGGGACGACGGCCCACGCGTCCGCCGAAGGGGTCTCCTCTGGTCTGGCCAAACAGGCTGTCGAAGATATCGCCGAAGCTAGAGCCACCGACGTCGCCACGTTCGAAGCGAACGCCCTCCGGCCATCCTGCCGCCTGTCGCCGAGCATGGTCCTTCCCAAAGAAGGACTCCGCGTGCTCCCAGTTCTCCCCGTACTGATCGTACTTCTTCCGCTTATCCGCGTCGGAGAGCACTTCATAAGCCTCGTTGATCTGCTTGAACTTCTCCTCGGCCTCCTTGTTGCCGGGATTGACGTCCGGATGATGCTTGCGGGCAAGACGGCGATAGGCCTGCTTGATGTCTTTCTCGGTGGCCCCTCTCTTGACGCCCAAGGTCTCGTAGAAATCTCTCTTTGCCATATCCCCTCACCTATAAGAACCTGCCACTGATTATAGTATAAAGATTGAGTACAATGTTGTCAAGGTTTGTCACCTGCCTTTTGTCAGGATTCGCCAATTGCAACCACGCCGGAAATGTGCTAGGCTGTAAGTGGGCAGAATTCTTGTATTGGAGGCCGATCAAATGCCAGATAACACGGTTGCCGCACCCGCCAAGGTCAGCGCTTGGGATGTCGCCCTCGAGCAGTTCGACATCGCCGCCGAGAAGCTCGGGTTGCCTCAGGATATGCGTCAGGTCCTTCGCTATCCCAAGAGGCAGTTGGTCGTTCATTTCCCGGTCCGCCTTGACAACGGGCAGATCGCCATGTTTTCGGGATACCGGGTCCAGCATAACATCGCCCGCGGTCCGGCAAAGGGTGGGATCAGATACCATCCGGACGTGACGCTGGACGAGGTCAAGGCCCTCGCCATGTGGATGACCTGGAAGTGCGCTGTCGTAAACATCCCCTACGGCGGCGCCAAGGGTGGCGTCGTGTGTGACCCGAAGAAGATGTCGCACACTGAGCGAGAGAGGCTGACTCGCCGCTACGCCACGGAGATATCCGTTTTGATCGGTCCGGAGAGCGACATTCCCGCCCCGGACGTGGGCACTGATGCCCAGACGATGGCCTGGATAACGGACACCTACAGCATGCACCGGGGCTATAGCGTGCCGGCGGTGGTCACCGGGAAGCCGATCGCCATCGGCGGCTCCGAGGGGCGCCGGGAGGCTACAGGCCGGGGGGTGATGATCGCCGCGAGAGAGGCCGCCAAGCAATCTGGACTGGCGTTTGCGGACGCCACGGTTGCCATTCAAGGCTACGGGAACGTGGGATCGGTCGCCGCCGACCTGTTAGCCAAGGAGGGCTGCAAGGTCATTGCCATCAGCGATTCTCAGGGCGGCACCCACCATCCCAACGGTCTCGATCTGGCGGCCGTTGCCCGGTACAAGGCGGCTAACGGCACAGTGGTGGGCTACGCCGAGAAGGTGACCAACGAGGAGATCCTCGAGCTCCCTTGCGACATCTTGGTCCCTGCCGCTCTCGAGGGCCAGATCACGGCCGCCAACGCCGACCGAGTCAAGGCCAAGATCGTCGTTGAGGGAGCCAACGGCCCCACGACGCCGGGGGCCGACCGGATTCTTTGGGACAAGGGCGTGCTGCTGTTGCCGGACGTCCTTGCCAACGCCGGGGGCGTGGTGGTGAGCTATTTCGAATGGGTCCAGGACCTTCAGGCCTTCTTCTGGAACGAAGGCGAGATCAACTCGCGGCTGGAGTCGATAATGGTGCGGGCCTTCCGCGACGTAACGGCGATGGCCCAGAAAGAGGAGACCGACCTGCGAACGGCTGCCTACATTCTGGCCGTTCAGCGAGTCGCCGAGGCTACTGCAATCCGCTGCATCTATCCATAGGCGCGACTTGACATCTCAAACGGTTCTTGCAATAATCAGCCATCAGCTCGATGGGAGATGCCCAGGCTGATGTCTTTCCGAAGAAGGATTCGTAGTCGAAAGCTAACCACCGAGGTGTTTGTCGGATGCTGCCGAAGTTTGGCCGGGCGCTGGCCCTCTTTTCCCTTTGCGCCATGATCGCGCTGTCAGCGTGCTCTGCCAGCTCTGGCGCGGCCCAGAAGGCGCCGTCGCCGACGGCCGCCACGAGGGCAAACACTCCTATCTTGATTCCGCCCAAGCCACCCGCCTCGACGCAGCCGCAGCCGGCCATTGTGGTCGCGGCTCCGCTGGCCGGACAGGTGGTCAAGAGTCCGGTGCGCGTCTCCGGCACCGCTCAGGTCTTCGAGGGAACAGTGTCGGTGGCAGTGAAGGATGGGGCCGGCAAAGTTCTGGGTAAGGGACTTGCCACTGCATCCGCTGGGGCTCCTTCACGAGGCACCTTTAGCGCGGACATCGCCTTCACCCAGCCGGCCACCTCGCAGGCGGGCACGGTGGAGGTCTACTCCGAAAGTCCGAAGGACGGAAGCGTCAGGGACCTGGTGGCGATTAGGGTGACCCTGGCCGGGCGATAGCTTGAAGGCGCTGTTTCTTACTCCTCAATTCCCGTATCCGCCCAACAAAGGGACGAGCCTGCGCAACTACAACCTCATCAGGCACATGGCCACGAGGCATGACATTCACCTGCTCACTTTTGTCGAGGACAGGGAGCAAACCACTGGCGATAACCCTATGCAGTCCCTCTGCACCGCCATCCACGCGGTCCTTGCCCCCCCGAAGCGCTCACGCCTGGGGCGGCTGCATTCGACGTTACTGAGCTCCTTGCCGGACATGGCGCTCCGGCTCCGGTCGACGGCGTTCTCACAGAGGCTGGGGCTACTTCTGGAGAGAGACACCTTTGACATCGTGATGGTCGAGGGCATCGAGATGGCGCCGTACATCGACGTGGTACTCGGCGCCTCTCGGCGCCCGGCAGCTATTATCTTCGACGAGCATAACGCCGAGTACCTGCTGCAGCGACGTGCCTTCACCACTGATCTCAGATCCATGGCCAAATGGCCCGCCGCCTTTTACAGCCTCGTCCAGTGGCAGAAGCTCCGACCCTACGAGCGCCGGGCCTGCCAGCAGGCAACGGCTATGGCGGCCGTATCGGAGTCCGATAGGAAGGCGATCCTCTCTCTCGATCCAGCGCTCAAGGTAATGGTAGTTTCTAATGGGATCGACGTCGACTTTTTTCAGGCAGGCGGTAAGTCTGATGGCCGGCCAATTCATGCCGTGCCGCCCGTAGGGGCGTCCTTCCGCCGAAGGACGCCCCTACTCGTATTCGTCGGCACGATGGACTATCGTCCGAACGTCGATGCCATGGTCTGGTTTTGCCGGGAGGTTCTCCCATTGGTGCGGCGAGAGATACCGGCGGCCCAGTTGCAGATCGTCGGGCGAAATCCGACCGCGGCCGTCCGGAAGGCCGCTGGGGAGAACGTCGAGATCGTGGGTGGCGTGGACGACGTCCGGCCATATATCTGCGGGGCGGACGTCTATGTCGTACCGATGCGCATCGGCGGCGGTGTGCGCTTCAAGGTGCTGGAGGCCATGGCCTGTGGCGTTCCCGTGGTGAGCACGGGCATGGGCGCCGAGGGAATCGAGGTCGTCGACGGCGAGCATCTTCTTCTGGCCGAGGAGTCGGCGGATTTCGCCGCCAAGGTGCTCCGCCTTCTTGGAGACAAGCCTCTGGCCAGGGCCCTGACTGAGAAGGCAAGAGAGCGGGCGATTTCGCTCTACGATTGGCGGCTCATAGCGCCCAAGCTGGAGGAGCTTTGGCAGAAGTGCGCCAGGGAAGGCGCGTAGTCCTACGGTAATTGGGGCCAGAGGAATGCGGATTGGCATCGACGCCCGCCACTTTTTTTACAGACAGGCGGGATTATACACATACGTGACCAGGCTCCTCGACGCACTTGCCGCCACTGGCGGCGAGGAAGAGTTTAGGGTAATTCTGAGCGCCAAAGACAAAGCCACAAAGCTGCCTGATAGCCCTCGCTTGCGCCGCCGCTCCGCCTGGACGCCACCCCACAATCGTTTCGAGCAGGTCTTTCTGCCACTAGAGCTGGCCGCCGCCGGTCTTGACGTTCTCCACAGCACCGATTTCATCCCCCCTTTTCGCCGGAACTTCAAGTCGGTCATCTCCGTGCATGACCTCGCCTTCCGCCTGTATCCAGAAACCATCACCGCCGAGAGCAAGCGCTACTACGGTCAGATATACCGGGCCGTAGAGAGCGCCGATGGCATCGTCGCCATCTCCGAGAGCACGAAGCGGGACATGGTTCGACTTCTGGGCCTCCCGGCAGAGCGGGTAACCGTGACCCATCTGGGCGTCGACTCCAGCTACATGCCCCTAGCAGATTGGGGCGGCGGCCAGCGGTTCTGCGAAGACAACGGGCTGCCGTCAAGCTTCGCTCTCTGCGTCGGCACCATCGAGCCTCGAAAGAACCTCAGCACGCTGGTCGAGGCATGGTCCATCCTTCGGCGGGAGGCTGAGGCTACCTGGCGGGGTACGAAGCTGGTGCTTGCCGGAAGGAGAGGCTGGCTGTACGAGGATGTATTCACGGCGATCGAGCGCCGGGGTCTGGCCGGGGAAATAGTCTTCTTCGAGCCTCAGGGACCGCAACATCTGCTTGCCCTCTACAACACAGCGCGCCTTCTTGTTTTCCCGTCGCTCTACGAAGGCTTCGGCCTCCCTCCCCTGGAGGCCATGGCCTGTGGCCTGCCCGTAGTTTGCGCCAACACTTCCTCCCTGCCCGAGGTGGTTGGCGACGCCGCCCTCATGGTGGAACCAACCGATGCGGCCGCCCTCGCCGGGGCGATCCTCCGCGCTGCGACCGACGAAGACCTTCGCCGGAGCCTGCGCGAGCGGGGATTGCGTCAGGCGGCCAAGTTCACCTGGCAGACAACCGCCGAGCAAACTTTGGCGGTGTACCGAGCGGTGCTGGGGAAAAAGGGGTAGGTCCTCACCGGCCGCCCGAGATGGTTCGGGAACGGTGCGGATGGCTTCAATTATCGTAGGGGCGAATCCTTCGGCCGAAGGATTCGCCCCTACGGTGTTCGTGATCTAGGTTCGTCTCTTTCTTGAACCACCTCTTCCGCTTTCCGCTTTCCCCTGAGGCATAGCTCTTGCAAACCCGTATCAGGTCGAGTTGCGAAACGCCCTCGCGTTCGCACTCGTCCGAACGTAACGCAGGAGATAGGCATGAGAAGAATTCCGACTTTGCTCGTCACGCTTTCTCTGGTCCTCAGCCTGATAGGGCCTTTAACTGCCCTTCCTGTCCACGCCGAACCAGATTTCCCCGTGGCCAGTGGGCATTTCTATACACAAGCAAGCCCCAACGGTGCCGCCGGTTTCGGTTTTCGCGTGACCGACGACGGAGGCATTCCCTTCTGGAGCCTCTACCAGCAGCTTGGCGGACCGGATGTCCTAGGTTATCCCATCTCGAAGCGATTCCAATGGCAAGGCTTCGTGCATCAGGCGACCGAAAAGGCCATACTCCAGTGGCAACCGGACGCGGGCTTTAGTAGGGTGGCCTTCGTCAACGTGTTCGACGAGCTATCCGATGCCGGCCAGGACAACTGGCTTCTGATCTTCAAATCCACACCCAAACCGAACATATCCAATGCCGGGGAGGCCGGTCAATCCCTGGACGCCATCACAGCCAGCAGACTTGCCATTCTCGACGGAAGGCCGGCGATAAAGGCCAAGTACTTTTCCGTCGCCGGCTCGATAGATCCTGTGCTTCTGTATGGTCTGCCCACCTCGAGTATTCAGGATTTGGGCAATAGCTTCGTGGTTCGCCTGCAGAGAGCGGTCATCCAGGAGTGGACACAGGATACCCCCTGGGCCAAAGCGGGAGAGGTAACTGTCGCCAACGGTGGGTCCATCGCCTTGGAGGCGGGGATCATCCCACCGGCGGCCAAGAGTCCCGAGCTGCCTCCCATCGGCGGTGAGCCGGACTTGCCAGCTCTGTCGCCGGATGCGGAACAGGTTGCCAACACAGCCAGGCCGGCCGTGGTCAAGATAACTCTCCCCAATGGCGACTTCGGTTCTGGATTCATCGTCGATCCCAAGGGGCTGATTCTAACCAATGCCCACGTGGTAGAGAGGGCAAACATAGTGCGTGTACGCCTCCCTGATGGGCGATCCTTCGATGGACTGGTACGTGGCCGCGACGGGATCGCCGACGTAGCCCTCGTGAGTATACAGGCGCAAGGGTTGCCGACGGTCAGGCTGGGCAATTCCGATACCGTTCAGCCCGGAGATTCAGTCGTCGCCATCGGTTACACGCCCGTCGTTCCCGGCGCGCCGAGCTCTCGCATCGGCGTGGTGCGCGACCTCGCGGGCAATCCACCGTTTGGAGGTGCGGGACTATTCGAAGCCATCGGCTCGGACACGTTCATTCATCCAGGCGACAGTGGCGGCCCACTCTTGAACCTGAGGGGCGAAGTTGTGGGCATCAATACGGCGATATTCATTTCTGATTCGCCGATGCAAACGTTGCAAGCATCATCTCTCGCCATAAACGTCGCCAAGGCGTTCTTGAACAGTTTGAGGTAGCGCGCTGGAGAACAGGCATGAGGAGCTTTTTCTCCTCCATAGTCTTCGTAGTGGGGCTCGCATATGCCGGGCCCCTCGTCGGCTATTTCCTGGTCAGGTGGGCTTTGCCGGTTTCGCCCTGGTGGCTCGACCTGGCGGACACCTTTGCCCTCTACCTGTTTGCCCCGGTCGTGCCCTTGCTCTTTCTGGGGTTGGTTCTCTGGTCCCGCTCCCTTCTAACGCTATGCGTCTTCCCCGTGGCCATGTTCGTGTTTCTCTTCGGCCAACAGTTCCTGCCTCAGCCGGCCAAACCAGTGGAGAAGGGAACCGAATTCAAGGTCATGACTTACAACATCCTCGGCATGAACCGCGATATCCGGGGGATACTGCAAATGGTCGACGAGGAAGACCCCGATGTCATCGCCATCCAGGAGCTGATACCGGAGGTGGCGGCTGCCCTGTCGAAAGGCATGGCAGAGAGCTATCCCTACCGCTCTCTCGCGCCGCGCGCCGATTACAGCGGCTCCGGAGTATTCAGCCGCCTGCCCATTAAATCGGAGGAGACTTTCGCGGCGCTTGCCGGCGGCCATCTGTCCCAACACCTGCTGCTGGACGCCGGCGGTCGGGACGTGCACCTGTTCAACCTGCATCCCAACCATCCTCACGTCAGATACGTGAAGCGGCAGGGGTTTCCTCCCTACGTCATTCAGCGCTTCGAGACGGAGCAGCAGACCATCCAGGTGGAGGCTCTAATGCAGAAAGTGGAGGAGGTCGATGGGCCGGTGATCGCCGTCGGCGACTTCAACCTGACCGACCAGACCCGCCAGTACCGCCGGGTAACCAGGCACCTCGTCGACACCCATCGAGAGGTCGGCCGCGGGTTGGGCCTGACCTTTCCCGCCAACGGTAAGCTGCTGCCCTTGCCTTTTCGCCTCCCGATTCTCTATCCCCTGATTCGTATCGACTACGTCTTTCACTCTGCCGAGCTAGTGGGCATGGACGTCCACACTGGAGACAGCGCCGGGTCGGATCACCGTCCTGTCATCGCCCAGTTGGGGTTCAAAGCGCAGTAGCTGTCGGCAATCAGCCGTCAGCTTTCAGCCGTCAGCCAAAGGCGAGGACTGCCACCATGTCTGGATTAGCACAATAGTCAACAATGCTCCGCAGGTGCGCTAGGCCGGCTGAAAGGAGGCGGGGCGTCCGTTCCCCTCTCCCGTCCTACTTAGTAGGATGGGAGAGGGCTAGGGTCAATACCTTTCAAATAACAGTAGTTATGCTGTCACCTCGGGGTCGAGTGATTATCTGTCCTCCTGTAGGGGCGAAGCATTCGCAGAATCAGTTGGTTCGGAGCTCTCAACATTCTTTGCGAATGCTTCGCCCTCCCGGTTGGCTATTGTGCGACGCCTGTTCGCGCTGAACGGGCTTGGCGAGAAGACAAAGGCAAGGTGGGCGTAGCATTGGCGAAGGGGCGTGAATGGCCAGTCCAAGGCCCAGCGCCAACGCTTCGCCCCTACCTACGCAGGGCAGCCATCTACGTCGCGGATTGCACCGTGTAATCGCTATCAATCTAGGCTGTTTCCTTGGACACATAAGTACACGGCTTGCCCAGCAAGTTTTCACAGGCTTTTTGAGGGCTGGTATTCGCGCTTTGGCCACGGCTAGAACATCCGCTCCGTCTGTTCATGCGCTTCGTCTCGCATTGAGCGCTTGCCAAGCGCAATCGACAAAGGCTCTTATCCGTGGCTGTCCACGCCTCAAAAGAATGCGGTGCCCGGCGGGTAGCAGGCTGGTCCGCCGGGCGTCTTCCACACGCCAAAACTGCCAGTCACGTACAAGATGCACGCGGCCAAGGGCTGGTTGCGGAAGCGGTCGATTGGCGCCCAGGCCTCTAATGCTGGTTGATAGTCACTCGGGAAAGCATCGTAAAACTTGCCGTAGTTGCCACACGGCGGGGCAAAACGTAGCGTCACAACGCTATATGTTCGCCCAGTCACTGGCCCGCCAGTAGCGTCGACTTGATTCTGGGAGCAGCCGCGTAAAGAAGCTGAAATCGCCGGTAAGGCAGCACCGAAAGTTCTTTGATCCGACTCAGGCATAAGCTGGGAGGCCGACTTAATGTCTCCGTCGGCCAGCGCTTGGATGAATACCCTGGCTGCTGCTACAGGTGTATCGGGTCCTGCAACTGCCGGAGGACGGGTAGGCACTAATGTGGGTGTCGCTGGAGGACGGGCAGGTGTGAATGTAGGTTGAGGCGCAGCGGTCGGGGTGATTTTGGGCGTTGAAGAGGATTGGGCAGCGGTGCTACCTAAAGCGTATGTTACAAGTTGCCAGACCACGAGCGTGTGTGGCAGCCCACCTTGGCCGTCCACGGCGGCCGCGATCAATTCGCCATCAGGCGACAATTGAGGGGCTCTGGACTTACCGTTATTGGTGAGCTTGGTCTCACTGGAGCCGTCGATATCCGTTATGAAGATATCGCTTCCGTCGCTAGGACTAGCTCGATCAAAGGCCAATTTGGTGCCATCGGCCGACCAGGACACGACACCGCTTGCCGTCCTAAGCAGGCCGAGCTTCGAGGGAGGCTTCGATGGAACGGTCTCGGTGCGCGTGATTCCTATCTGTTTAGCGAATAAGGACTCGTGTCCACCAGTGTCAGCGAATAAACGTTGTGCAGGAACATAGTTGTCTCCTACATCGTTCACCGCATACGCTACATGGTCGCCTTTGGGAGACCATACGAGGGCAAGAGCACCACCAAGTCTCTGGCTCTGCCCTGCTACTAGTGTTCGAGGATTGGCATCTATCGTGTCGAGGATGAGAAGACGCCACGACATTACCTTATCGACGCCGGTAAGGCCGGCAAGAGCAGTGTAGATGATCTTGTCATCCCTGGGCTGCCACAGCGGACCAAATGCTGCCTCAAGAGGCGGCAAGCGAAATACTGATAGGTCGCGGGCCGAGGAGGCCACGTCGAACAATACGGCAATAGGTCGTCCCGGCTCACTGCCGGTTGCCACAATTCGTTTTCCGTCAGGCGACCATGAAGGTGCACCGGTTATCTCGGTCGCCTTTAATCGTCTGCGCTGGGAGCCGTCTCGCCGAATGAGTTCGATCTCGCCGTTATAGGCGTCCTTCCCATAGCGCGTGACGGCCAGCCATTGGCCGTCCGGAGACCATACTGGTCGGAGCAGCCACGGAACATAGTGAACGAAACCCTCAATCAGATAAGGACCGGTGCCAATAGTCGTGGGCGGCGCGCTTCCGTCAGCCGGCGCGACTCTTAACGAAACCGATAGTCGAGCATATGCTTCGAAGTCGTCCGGGTACGTCGCTGGTCCGGTGAGCCATGCCAGCGTCTTGCCGTCTGGAGACCATGATACTGGAGAACCCAGCAGTTCGCTAGCAATTATCTTCTGCTCGCCGAGTTCCAGCTTGCCGGCCGAGGCGGAAACAGAGCTTGTCGGTGACGAAGTGGCTTGGGCGAGAGCGCCTGGAGTGCTGGGTGCAATATCGCTGCATGACTTAGCAGCTTGGGGAATTTCTGATACTCCCTCGTCTACCAGTACAAGGCCTCCGAGATATCGGTAGACCTTCTGGTAGTGGTAGCGCATGTTTGTGGAAGGGAATTGAATAATCACGCGAGGAGCGCTTACGCAGAACCTTTCGATAAGGTCAGCGATTCGGACTCCCCACACAACTGCATCCCCACCCGTCGCCAGCCTAATGAGCATAAGGCAGTTTGGTCCCGAAGGATTCTCGCCGACGCCCACGGCCCCATACTGGTTACAGGCGACGCCGTGTGCGAAAGCTACAACCTGATGCGTGCTATCATTGTCCACTGACAGTAGCCCAACGTCATTTGGTGTGACGCCCAGCATCTGAGCAACACGAAATTGCAGTTGTTCCTTACTTAACATCGCGGAGCCAGCGGTGCCCGATACAGAGGGGAGGAGTCGGACGGTACCAAACGGCTTGCCGACGCTCGTAACGCCTTCGATGCCGAAGAGTAGCGGCAACTCCAACACTTTCTCGATCCGCAGCCCTACGTCGATGATGGTGAGACTGGTGGACAGACTGGCTGCCGATACGCCGAGCTGCGTCTGGAGGAATCCCCGGAAGGCGGAGGAGCGGAGGGCTTCCACTACCTCGCTGACCACCTGCATTAGGTTATCGTCCTTGAGAGCCTTGCCTATCTTGTATAGTGTGAAGATGGGCAAGTTCTTGCCGAGGGCCTGCATGTCCCAATCGGCCGCCTTAACGGCGATGTCGCCAAGCGCAGTCCCGACCTCCAGGGGCAGAGCGTCCTTGAGAACAAGACGCCAGAAGACCTCTGCCCCATAGATTACTGCAAGCTTCTCCTGCGTGACCGCATCGACGCCGATCCCATCTGCGAAGAGTACAACCTCCTCGCCCTGTCGAAACGGCATCCGCCCGAGCGATGCTGTAGACTTGCTGCAGTCGTAGTCGGCGCTTAGGGTGCTGACGCGGAACCTGACCCGGCAAGGTGGAAGCAGCACCCACGGGCGCAGTTTGGATCCCGAAGCGGCGAACTTCATGCTTACCACATACCAGAGTGGGTGCTGATTTCGAAGGATTATCTCCCCCGTGGGCACGCCACTTTCGAGGGTGACGTTCCGCAGGTCGGCGTCTAGGACGTTGATGTCCCCCTGAACTGATATGGTTACTCGTGGGGGGTCGTTGGGCAACGGCGCCCTACCCAAATCATCAGCATAGACCAGGCGCGGAATCGCCAGTATGGGTGACAGCAGGATCACAACTGTAAGGCAGAATCGGATATAGGGGTTATGAGCAGTTCGCATGGCGCCCCTCCGATGGTTTGCTGGATGGGCTGCCTACCGCGGCAGATTCGCTTTGCTCACAGAGTATTGCTTCCCATTATCGAGTACGGCTGTTAGCCGGTAGTCCTCACTATCGGCGCTCAACTGGTAGTCATAGGATTGCTTCGACACAGGGTCGACTGGCGGCCGGGTGAGCGGGTTGCCGTCGACCTTTGGGGCGAAGGTGGGAAACAGGTCGGCCAGAGCGCGTGGATAGACGCCTTTGGCCATACGGTGTTTCTCCAGACTGACCTGCAGCGATACGATCTCGAGAATACGCTGGGCATCCGGTGCAAAGCCTTTGCCGGGAACGTAGGCCGGTTCATTCGGTTTGGCAAGGAGGTCGGCATAAGGCTGTGATGCCGGGCTGTCATTGGCTGTCGTCGAAGTGGTCCCTTCGGCGCCGGGACCCAATCCCGGTGGCCAAGGCAGTTGTCCGCGGTTGAGGCCAATGTAGTAGGCCGCACCGACCAGCAAAGCAACGACGAGAACCGCAATCCCCCACTTGACCAACGCACGCCTGTTCATAGCTGTCCTCTTCCGGAGATCCCAGCGCCGGTGGATTACTGCGTCTGCCTTCCAGCCGCCGAAGAGATCTGAAGACATCATTGTACGGCTGCCGTCAGGCTTCACAGGATGTCGGGCAAGGGCAACCGTCTGACACACTTGCCGCTCCAGAGAGACGAGCAATTGTATTATAGGCCCTTTGTCAAGTTATTCATCTTGAACCCATTGACTTGAGAATCCTTGACTGCTACAGTGATGGCAGAACAAACGCCATCTAGCTGCTGTTACCAAGGAGCACGCTCTTGGATGGACCCGAAAACTCATTCCCGGTTGCTCTGCCGGCCGTCGTAGGCTTTCGTCGTGAGCCGGGTACAAAGGAAAAGCTGGCTGCCCTGCTGGAGGGTGATCTGGAATTCCGTGGGGAGAAGGGCGGCTACGCCTCTCACGACCTCCACGCCTTCGCCGCCAAGTTTCCGCCCCAGTTGCCCCTCGCTTTCATCCGCGGCCTGACGGCGCCAGGGGAGGTCGTTCTCGACCCGATGATGGGATCCGGCACGACCATAGTCGAGGCCATGCTAGAAGGACGAAAAGGCATTGGGTTCGATCTCGACCCGTTGGCCCTCAGGTTAGCCGATGCGAAGACGACCCCCTTGGCCGTGGGCAGACTCGAGAGCGCCGCACAGCAGGCGCTTGTTGCCGCAAGAGACCTGCTGTTGACCAATCAGAACGTCGTCAGTCGGTGGCTCGCCGACCGATTCGATAAACGAACCCGCGATTTCATCGACTTCTGGTTTCTGCCATCCACTCAACTCGAGCTGATGGCCCTCGTTCTGGCCATACAGGAGATCTCCGACGCGCCAGTACGTCGCTTTCTCGAACTCGTCTTCTCGTCCATAGTGGTGACCAAGTCGGGTGGTGTGTCGCGGGCGCGGGACCTGGCGCACAGCCGCCCTCATCGAGTCGAGAACAAGGTCCCGAGGAATGCGCTGGAGCAGTTTGCCATCAGACTACGTAAGAACGTCGCCAGCATCAGTCAAATCGGCGCCAACGGAGCTCCGGCGACGCCTCTGGCGGGCGACGCCCGGTTCTTGCCTATGGCCGATCGCGTGGTCGACCTGGTGGTCACGTCGCCTCCCTACGCCAACGCCATGGACTACATGCGCGCCCACAAGTTCTCGCTGATCTGGTTGGGCTACCCGGTTGGCGACCTCTCCAAGCGGCGAGCGGAATACATCGGCTCGGAGCGGCCGGGGAATGGGCTGGCTTCCCAAGGCAAGCAGACCGGGCGGCCATCGGCGATCGTGCGGAGGCTGGCAGAGATCGACTCGAAGAAGGCAGCGATTCTGCGCAAGTATTTTGACGACATGGTGCTAGTCCTCGCGGAGATGTATCTCCTTCGACCGGACGGAGCGGCCGTCGTCGTGGTAGGCTCGTCCATCATGCGGGGCATTGACTTGGAAACCCACCGGTGTCTCGCCGACATCGCTGATCGTGTAGGCTTCGACGTAGTGGGTGTGGCACGGCGCGCTTTGGACCGCGACAAACGAATGATGCCGGCGCGATTCGACCGAAACGCAGCGTCGACCATCGAGCAGCGCATGCACGAAGAATATGTGATCGGACTTTATAAGGCTGGCGTCCTGCGGTGATGCACGACGAGGCCTATCAACAACTGCTGCGACGGAGCGCTGCTCAGGCTCTGGCTTTGAGGTGCGACACCTCGGCGTTCAGGGCGCGAATGCGCGCCGACATGACCTGCACCATGTGGATCGCCAGAGAGGGATCCTCGTGCAGCCGCCGGAGGAAGGTCTTCCGATCGATAGTCAGCGCCCTGACCTTGCCCAAGGCGCGCACGGTCGCCGAGCGAACGTCGCGATCCACCACCGCCATCTCCCCGAACATGTCGCCCTTCCCCAGTACCTTGATGAGCGTCTCTCGACCCTCTTCCTCGACCAGCACCTCGGCTTGTCCTTCCTGAATTACGTACATGCACTCGCCGGCCTCCCCTTGGCGGCAGATCGACTCACCGGATTCGTAAATCCTTCCTAGAGCTCCTGTTTCGATGGTAGTCTCCTTTCGGTTGGTCCCCGGCTCAGCGAACGCCGAGGGCGAGGCTGAGGGCCATAGTGAGCTTGATTACGTCGCGATCCGTCCGGCGCAGACGGGACGAGAGAACGATGGCGATATTGCGAACAACCTGATATCCCAGCGACGGGTCCACGGCCACCAACCGCTCGAAGTCCTTATCGCTTATCTCCAGAACCTCGCACTCTCTCCGGGCTGTGACCGTCGCCGAGCGCTCCATGCCCTCCAGAAGCCCCATCTCGCCAAAGAACTGCGGCGCATGCAGGCTGACGAGAAGTTTCTCTTTCATTCCGTCGTCTGGCAACAAGACAGGAAAGCCGAAGCGCATCGTCACTTCGACGGAGCCTTCTGTGAGGATGTATAGCGAATTGCCCGTTTCGCCCTCGCGCACCAGGGCGGTGTTCGCGGCAACGCGTCGCGATCTGCCGACTCTCAGGATTTCGCCGATTTGGGCGTCGCTCAACCCGGCAAGAATCGGGACGGTTCGTAGTTTTTCAATGCTGCTCACGCTGTCCTCGGAATACCCACGGCGGTATCGCCCTTGCAGATCACGTAATCATCATTCGGGTTGACCAGCACACGATTCATTGCTTTCTCAAACCGGAGATAATCTACGCCAGCCTTGGTAAACTGGCTTCTGATGAATTGGTCGACCAGAGAGTAATCGTCCGATAGCAGATCGTCGAGAGTAAGACCCTTTTCCCCGGTGACGATGGCCAGCGTAAGGAATCCCTGGCGGGTACGCAGGGCATCGAAAAGCTCGCCAAAGCTGCGGCCCACGAACTCTGCCGGCACGGGTTCGCTCCTTAGGCCGCCGCCCGAATGGGAAAGCACCCGGCGCGCCACCAAAGAAATTCCGGGTGTCGTAGCCGTGCTCGACAGAAGGAAGCTGTTGAACTCGCCATCGATCACGATGTCGTCGGCGCCGGCTCGACGCAAGTGAATCTCACTCCGCATATCGTGCGCTTCGGCGGTCACTTTGATGTTGGCTTTGAGGCTCTTCAGCGCCAGCGTAACGAGGGCGGTCCGTTCGTCAGATGCCATCGCTCCGCGCGAGACATCCGCGAGAACTACGGCGGCCCTCGCCTTGCCTACGTTGGCCCGGGACAGAACGCTCTCGACCGCCGGGTCGCCGTTCACGTGGATAATGTCTCTGTCGTGATGCCGGAGCAGCACCTCTTTTATCACTTCCTCCGGCATTTCGTTGACCAACACCACTTGCTCTTCCGGATCCGCCAGAAGTCCTTCGACTACTCGATCGGCCTGTTGATTCCAGCCACAAACGAGCACATGGTCCTTCATCATCTCGATCACCTCCAACCCGAGGTCCCTCCTAATTCTGGCCGCGACCATGACCGAGGCCAGAGTGGCGGTGAATAGCGACATTAATGTCATGCCACCAAGGATCAAAAGCACGCCGACGAACCGGCCCGGGGCGGTCCGTGGAGTGTAATCGCCGTAGCCAACTGTGGTCATCGTCACGATTCCATACCAAAGCGCTTCGCCAAATGAAGCGAACGACTCACCACCAGCTCGCGTCTCGATGAGATAGACAGCTCCTGCTCCGACTATGAGCAGAGCGAAGGAGATCGCGGCAAGCAAAGGGATCTTCGCCCGACGCATGGCCTGCAAGTAGTGCTGAACCAGACCTACGACGTTGCCCACGCCTGACGATGATGAGACAGGCCTGAGTTGAGGTCGGCTGTTTTTCGCTTCACCACGCCGTGAGACGCGGCCAGATTCGGCCGACGTTTCAATCGAAGCTTTCCGTTTGGCTATGGCTTGCGCCATTGTTCTCATCCTTACAGCATGCTCGACTGCGGCTTTGCGCCAGTCAAAGCCGATCCGCTCTTCCTCGAACCCTCACTTGCGAGACCGCGCCCAATCATACAGCAAGCCTTGCGAACTTTCAAGCAGTTCTGCCCAGCGAAAATCAGGATTGGGATTGACAAGCTACGGTGAGCCTGCTAGTATTGCCGCGCTGGTACTTTGGGGTTGCCCCGACAGGGCTACATCCACGAGGAGTGACGTGAAGCGGCGAATTATCGGGGTAGTGCCAAGGGTCATGGGGGGTCGCCGCGGTCGGCTGCAGCTGGTGGTCGGCGTAGTCCTCGTCGCGGTTGTGGCAGGATTCCTCTTATCGGGCACCTTCCCCTTTTCGCCGCAATCGGCGTTGGCCTCCACTACCACTCTCACCATTCTCTCAGCCGAGGTCAGCGTGCAAATCGCCGGTGAGGATACCTGGCGCCCCGGACGAGATGGAATGACAATGAGGGCCGGCGATCGCATCCGCACCGGCACCGATGGCCGAGCCATCATCACCTTCTTCGAGGGCTCCACAACTGAACTGGAGCCGGAGACTGACCTCACTATCCAGGTTCAGGAAGCAGCCAGAGAGACCGGCTCAGTCACCATCAAGTTGAAGCAATGGATGGGCAGGACCTGGAGCCGGGTAGTTCAGATGGCAGACCCGGCCTCCCGTTACGACATCGAGACGCCGGCCGCGGTGGCAACGGTCAGGGGGACTCTATTCGACGTAGTCGTCGAGCGCGATGGATCCACACAGGTAAAAGTGACGGAGGGACGGGTTCAAGTGGCATCCGACGCTGGTGATGTCAGCGTCGACGCGGGCTACGAGACACAAGTGGTGCAGGGAGAGACGCCACAGTCTCCCGTGCCCATGCCCGTGCAGCGCAACAGGCTGCTCTTGGAGCTGCACTCCCCCGTCTGGATGTTGATCGTGGACCCCCATGGCCGAAGCGTGGGAGTTGTCCCCCCCGGCGTCGAGGTGAACCAGGTGCCAGGCGCCCGCACTACACCGCCTTCAGAAGAGCCACAGGTGGTTGAGCTGAGCCAGGTCGTCGATGGCGACTACCGCATCGTTCTATACCGGAAAGAGCCAGGCAGCTTCGGCTTTACGGCGACTGGGTTGTCGGGCGAGTCCGTTGTGTTCAATTACTCCCGCCAAGAACAGATCTCCGACGCCGCGCAGTTGGGGGTGAACCTCAGGCTAAACTTGTCGCAAGGCGACCTAGTGGGCGCCGATTTGGGAGCGTTCACTAACATGGACGGCAAGTCACCGGCCAAGGTAGTCCTGATCAAGGCGGTCGTAGAACAGGTAACCAAGACGTCGGGAGGCGTCTCAATTGCTGGCGCGGCTCGGATAGGCGTTAACTCGGCCGGACCATCGGCTGGCGGGTCCGTTTCAAGCCCGACTCACCTGCCGACCGTGCACCAAACTGGCACTCCGAATCCAACCATCGTGTCCACGTCCACGATGGCGAATGCCAATTCGCCTTTTCTCCGTGCTACCGCGGTGAGCACCGCTAATGCGGCGGCGCTGCTAGCGACTACGCCCACGCCGGCCGGGACGCCAGATGCCATTCCGTCTTCAACGAATACGCCGAGCGCCACCGAAACACCGGTCGCTTCGCCGACTCTGGCCGTTGTCTCTGTAAGCACCTCTGCACCGTTAGGCGATACGCCAACAGCGCCCGCTGCTCCGACCGAGACGCCCACGGCTGGAACGCCGGAGACGCCCACCTCTACTCCAACTAACACCCTGACGCCTACCCTCACGGCAACCGACACTCCTACCGCCGTTGTGACTGCTACGCCAACTGAGACTGCTACCGCCACGTCCACCGGCACAAGAACGCCTATTCCCACGGCGACGCACACGCCCACTTCTGCGCCAGCCGACACTCCAACGCCCACTCCTACGCCAACCGAGACTGCCACCGCTACGGCGACAGACACCTTCACGGTCACTCCTACGGCGACTCACACGCCGACTGCCGCACCAACCGATACCGCGACGCCGACATCTACGCCAACCGAGACTGCTGCTCCCACGCCAACGGAGACCGCGACTTCTACGGCGACCGGCACTGCGACCTCTACGCCTACTTCGACGGCGACCAATACCTGGACGCCCACTACGACGCCAACCGAGTCCGCCACGTCTACACCCACTGGCACGGCGACGGCCACTGCTACGCCAACCGAGACTGAGGCGCCCACGCCCACCGAGACGGCCACCTCTGAGGCGACTCAAACGTCTACCGCTACGCCTACTTCTACGCCGACCGCCACACCCACTCCGACGGCTACCTCGACCGCCATGCCTACTTCTACATCGACCGATACGCCAACGGCCACAGCAGCCAGCACGTCCACGCCGACCGCTACGTCCACGCCGACCGTTACGTCCACGCCAACCGCCACGCCTACCTCATTGGTGACCAACGGCGATTTTGAGACTCCGGTCATAGGTGGCTCTTGGAAGAATTTTGGAACAGGGCAGAATATCGGCGGTTGGCAGGTATCGTCTGGCAACGTAGACTTGGTCAAGACAACCTACTTGGGGGCCGCCAAGAATAGCCAATGGATCGACGTCAGCGGCGGCACGAACGGCGCCGTATACCAGGATCTGGCGACGACATCGGGGTATTTCTATTCTCTCCGGTTTGCCCTAGCGGGCAATCCGGCTAACTCAAACGAGACGCAACCTATTAAGGTAATGCAAGTATGGTGGGATGGCAAGCTAGCCGGTTCCCTCCAATTCGACGTGAGGGGCCATTCCGGAACCAACATGGGATGGGAATACCATAGCTACACCACCCTGACGGCGTCGTCATCGTCGACGCGGCTGGAGTTCAGAAGCCTTACGAACTCGGCGTACGGACCCGGGCTCGACGACGTGTCGGTTACGCCAGAGAACACGTCGGACTAGCTACCCTCAACTCTTCTAGAAGGGATGATAATCTCATGTCGCGATCTCGCCGCCGTACTCTGATTGCGGTTGCCCTGGCCCTGGTCTCTGGCATGGTGCTGTTGGCCGCCGCCAGTTTTGGCCTTCTCACCACCTGGCAGGCCCAGAGCACGGATTTCTTGTTCAAGACCAAGGCGGCCGAAAGCTCGTCGCGGGTGGGGATCGTCGCCATTGACGAACGCTCGCTAAGAGAGATGGGCGGTGACGGACGCGTTTTCAACTGGCCGCGCTCTCACTACGCCAAGGTAATGTCGGCCCTGTCCGAAGCTGGCGCCCGCGTCATAATCGTGGACGTGCTATTTGATACGCCAACCGGAGAGGATGACGCCCTGGCGAAGGCGATTTCGTCAGGAACCGTAGTTTTGCCTATCGTGGGGGAACTGCCGAGCTCCGCGCCGTCGGGAGCACCGATGGCTTACGATCTCGCGGTATCGCCGGCGCCCGTTCTCGCTCGCGCCGCCACCGGACTCGGCCACGCCAACGTCAATCCGGATGGCGATGGCACGGTACGCCGCCAGCAACTGGTCGTCAGCAGCCAGGGGCAAGACATCCCGTCTTTGGCTTTGGTGGCGGCAGCCCGCTACCTGCGGCGCCCGAGCGTGCTCGAAGGGCCTCCCGCCAATGGTTCATTACCGTTCGCCGGCCGGGCCATTCCTATTTCCGATGGCCGCCGGGGAATGCTAATCAACTTTCTTGGCGCTCCCTACGAGGCTGGCCGGCGATCGGCCTTCCCGGTCGTGTCGTTCGTGGACGTATTGCGGGACGCAGCAGACCTGAAGCCGTTGAAGGACCGGGTGGTGTTGATTGGGGTAGCCGCTTTGGGTTATGCAGACGACTATTGGACTCCTGCCTCCATCGGCAGGAAGATGTCGGGGGTCGAAGTGACCGCCAACGCGGTGGAGACCATCCTGCGCCCGGCTTTTCTCCGCCCCGTGGGCTCTGCCGCTAACGCCGTCCTGATAATCGTGTTGTCCCTACTCAGCGGCGTGGCCGCCGTTCATTTTCGCATAGTCCGCGCCGCCATCGCGGCTGTCGTTCTCGTCATCTTGTATTTCCTGGGTTCCTTTACGCTATTCGATGGCGGAATTGTAGCCAATCTGGTTTATCCGCCGCTGGCTCCCCTCCTGGCTTTCGGTGTGATCGTCATCTACCGCGTACTTTTCGTGGAAGCCGATCAGCGCGCCGCCCGGCGTCTTTTGGCAGGCTATCTGTCTCCTGCGGTGATGGCGGAGGTGCTCAAAGATCCCGATCGGCTCCATTTAGGAGGCGAGAAGCGTCAGATGACCATTCTGTTCTCCGACATTAGGGGTTTCACTACGTATTCTGAACAGATGGAGTCCGGGGCCCTGGCCAGCTTGCTAAACGAGTATCTGACGGAGATGAGCGCCGTGG
Source organism: Chloroflexota bacterium (assembly GCA_016190625.1). GTDB lineage: Bacteria > Chloroflexota > Dehalococcoidia > JACPQF01 > JACPQF01 > JACPQF01. The sequence continues at coordinate 45,337 of JACPQF010000013.1, forward strand.
TCTTCGAGCAGGAGGGTGTGGTAGACAAGTACATAGGCGATGGCTTAATGGCTTTTTGGGGAGCGCCGATGTCCCAAGAGGATCACGCCCGCCGGGCTTGCCTGGCGGCCTTAGGGATGATGCGCCGCCTTCGGGAACTCCACCGGCGCTGGCAGGAGAGGGGAATCCCCGCCTTCAATATCGGCATCGGCATCAACAGCGGCATCGTGTCGGTCGGCAACATGGGATCCAAGGAGAGGTTTTCCTACACGGTCATCGGCGATGCCGTAAACCTGGCCTCCCGCATCGAGGGGCTAACCAAGCTATACGGCACGGGAATCATCGCCAGCGAGGCTACCCTCAAACTGGCAGGCGAGGATGTCGACCGGCGCTTCCTCGACCTCGTGGCGGTGAAGGGAAAGCACGAACCCGTGGCAGTCTACGAACTGGCGCAGCCCGCAGATGGCGATGAAGCCGGCGTTCGGACTGACCGGCGGGAGCTGCGGCGATTGTACGATGAAGGGCTGCAATTGAGCGCCGAGCGCCGCTGGCAGGAGGCAATCGCGACCTTCCAACGCATTCAGAAAGATTGGCCCGACGACGGGCCTTCCGCCTTCCACCTTCAGCGCTGCCGCGAGCTAGCCGAGAATCCGCCACCGGCTGAGTGGGATGGAGTGTACGTAGCCAAGTCGAAGTAACCCGGCTGCTCTTCTGATTGAGTTGCGTCCGTTTGCGATTTCTGCTATAATCAGCGCGGACGGACCACATACAACGACGTGGTTCCTTGCAGTCTCCGCTCTTCATGATGAGGATCGAAGCAACCATACCTGGCGCATTCGTCTAGCGGCCCAGGACACCTCCCTCTCAAGGAGGAGACCACCGGTTCGAATCCGGTATGCGCTACCAATCGCCTTCACGGCGAACAAATCGAGCAGGAGTAGGCTCCCCGTCGACCGAGGCCACCGACCATTCGTGGCCTTGTTCTATTGTGACAGATGAGCGAACAGAGAACGATCCTCGCGGTCTTTGCCCACCCGGATGACGAAGCTTTGGGAGTGGGCGCTACGCTCGCCCGCTATGCCGCCGAAGGCGCCAGAGTGGCTCTGGTCTGCGCCACCAGGGGAGAGGTGGGAGAGATCTCCGATCCTGCCCTCGCCACGCCGGAAACCCTGGGAGCGGTGCGCGAGCAAGAGCTGCGCTGCTCCTGTCAGGCTTTGGGCATCGGCGAGCCGCTGTTCCTCGGCTATCGCGACTCCGGCATGGCCGGCACCGACGAGAATCGCCATCCCGCCGCTTTCGTGAACGCCGATTTCGAGGAAGTGGTGGGAAAGGTAGTCCGCGTAATTCGTGAGCTGCGGCCACAGGTCATGGTCACGTTCGATCGCTCCGGCGGCTATGGCCACCCGGACCACGTTCGCGCTCACGAAGTGGCTACCGACGCCTTCCACGCCGCCGGCGACCCCGCCCGGTTTCTCGACAGCCTCCAGGATGGCTTGCAGCCCTATTCCCCCCAACATCTCTACTACACCGCCATTCCCCGCGGCTTCTTCAAGAATATGTTGACCCATCTCAAAGACATGGGCGTCGACGCGGGCCCGATGGGTCAGATCGACCTCGACCGGGTGGGCACCGCAGACGAAGAGATCACGGTGGCCATCGAGTCGGGCGAGTATGTTCAGAACAAGCTGCGAGCCTTTGCCTGCCATTGCACCCAGTTGAGCCCGGAGAGCGTGTTCTCTCGTCTCCCCGAGGGAGTGCGAATGGGGTTCATGGCCCGCGAGCATTTCGTGGAAGCGGGAGTTGGCGCCACCGGGGCGATCAAGACAGACCTATTTTCGCCCTAAGCTCATTTCGCCGCCGAGATCCCATGATCTCAGCATGGCGGCAATCATTCGAAAAAGCAGGCTCTCCCCGCCCTTGAGCCTAGCCGCGGGCTCAAGGAGCGAGAGTGGCGCCGCTGCCCCGGGGTTCGCTTTCTTCAAGAGGGCAGCGCACCGGGTGCAAATCGTTACTCAACACGTAAGGCCAATCATCACACGTTGACGCGCTTGCCGAATTGTTGTAGATTAGGGGCCGCGGACACGCGTGTCGGCGGCTTTCGGCGCTCAAGTTGGGTTCATTTTGGCCACTATGGCGAAAACCGACCCCAGGAGGTAGGACCGTCCATGCAGCGAAAGATTCGCGCCGTGTTCATGCGAGGCGGCACCAGTCGCGCTCTCTTTTTCCGCGAGGAGGACCTACCATGCGACCTTGAGATCCGGGCGCGAGTCATTCTGGCGGCCTATGGCAGCCCCGACAGCTATGGCCGGCAGATCGACGGCATCGGCGGCGCCACTTCTACCACGAGTAAAGTGGCCATCATCGCCAGGGGCACCCGACCGGGAATCGACGTCAACTATACCTTCGGCCAGGTGGACATCACCCGGCCGCTGATCGACGGTCGGGGCAATTGCGGCAACATCTCGGGCGCCGTGGGCCCTTACGCCGTGGACGAGGGCTTCGTTCCCGCTGGGGAGCCGGTCACCGACGTCCGCTTCCTCAACACCAACACCAACAAGGTCGTCGTCGCCCACGTTCCTACTAGTGACGGACGGTTTCAGGAGGAGGGCGACTTCGCCATCGACGGCATTCCTGGCACCGCGTCCAAGGTCGTGCTGGATTACCTCGACCCCGGCGGCGCGGTTACGGGCAAGCTGCTGCCAACCGGCAGTGATCGTGATGTGCTGACCGTCCCTAGCGTCGGCCAGATCGAGGTCTCCATCGTCGACGCCTCCAACCCCCTGGTCTTCTGCCGCTTCGCGGACTTCGGCCTCACCGGTGAGGAGCGGCCAGAGGAGATGGACGCCGACCCGGCGCTCCTCCAGCGGATCGAGGCGGTGCGGGCGGCGGCCGGCGTGGCCGCCGGAATCGGCGCCAACTCGGAGGAGATGACGCGGAAGATCCCTTCGGTGCCCAAGCTGGCCTTCGTCTGCGGGCCCAAGAACTACCGACAGACTAGCGGCCAGGTCTGCGAGGCGGAGAGCATCGACCTCGTGGCCAAGATCATGTCCATGGGGAAGGTCCATCGGGCCTACGCTCTGACCGGCGCCATCTGCACTACGATCGCCGGGAACCTGCCCGGTTCTGTCGTCTACGACCTCGTGTCGAGCCGGTCGCGCGAGACAGGCACCGTGCGCCTCGGCCATCCCTCCGGCTGCATCGAGCTCACCGGCAGCGTTACCCGCGAGGGAGAGACCTGGCGGGCGGGATCGGTTTCCTCCACCAGGACGGCCCGCCGGCTGATGGAGGGCTTCATCATGGTGCCGGATAGACTGTTCGCTCCGCCTGGCGCTCTCGACACCGTGGCCGAATGGCTGGGCGGCAAATCAAGCGTGGGGGAGCAGTGATGTCCTGGAGCTCTGAACCGGAAACCCTTCGCACCGACGTCCTCGTGATCGGCGGTGGGGCGGCAGCCTGCATGGCGGCGGTCTCCGCCCATCAGGAGGGCGCCCGCGTCCTCATGGTAGACAAGGGGCAACTGGCCAAATCGGGCTGCTCGCCCAACGCCCACGGCGGGGCGGCCCTGTTCCAGAAGGACCCCAACGACTCCTGGCGGGTCCACGCCGAAGACACCCTCATGTCGGGGGGGTTCATGAACGACCAGGAGGTCGTTCGCGTACTCTGCTCCGAGGGACGCAAGTTTGTTCACCGGCTCGAGGAGTACGGCGCTCTCTGGGATCGCGACCCGGATGGAAGCTACGCCGTTCGCCAGTTTGGCGGCCATAGGTTCAAACGATCGGTCTTCAGCGCCGACGAGACCGGCCACGAAATGATGAACGCCATGAAGCGCGAGGTATTCCGCCGCAACATTCAGGTGCTGAACGAGACCATGGCACTGAAGATAGTCAAGGATGAAGAGCGGGCGGTCGGCGCCTTTTGCTGGGACATCGGCACCGGGCGCTTGATCGACATACAGGCGACGGCCACTATTCTCGCCACGGCCGATGCGGCCGGCCTCTGGCCATCGGCCTCGGAACGCCAGCGTGGCGACGGCTTCTATCTGGCCCTCGACGCCGGCGCGGAGCTGGCCGACTTGGAGTTTATCCAGTACCACCCGACCCACGCCTGGTGGCCCTTTGGCGTGCGCGGCAGCGTTAGCGAGAGCTTTCGCATCGAGGGAGGCTGGCTCCTGAACTCCGAGGGCGAGCGCTTCATGGAGCGGTACGATCCCGAGAAGAAGGAGCTGGCCACGAGGGATAAGGTCAGCGTCTGCTCCTATCTCGAGATCCGGGAGGGCCGCGGCGCTCCCCACGGCGGCATTTACGCCTCGGTCGCCCACCTTCCTGCCAAGGTAATCAAGGAAAGGCTGCGGGTCATCTACCGCAAGTATCTTTCCTACGGCTACGACGTCACCAAGGATCCCATCGAGATTCGCCCGCGGCCCCATTACCATTGCGGCGGCGTGCGGGCCAACGCCCGATCCGAGACCACCCTGCCGGGCCTGTACGCTGCTGGTGCGGTCACGGCCGGCGTTCACGGCGCCAACCGGCTCGGCTCCAACTCGCTGGTAGACATCCTCGTTTTTGGAGACATCGCCGGCCGCAGCGCCGCCGACTACGCGGTCCGAGCGCCTGCTCCTTCCGGGCGGCGGCAAGGCGCCGCCGACATGGTGGCGAGGGTCGAGCGGCTGTTCGATTTGGCCGAGGACAAACCGCTTCCCACTGCCCCCATGCGAAGGCGACACGTCGAGTGGATGGATAGTCGCCTGGGAGTCCTGCGGAATCCGGAGGGAATGCGCGAGATGCTCGCCGAGGTCCAGCGAACGCGGGAGGAGGAGCTTCCCCGCCTGCGCGTGTTCGACCGGAGCCGGATCTACAACTTCGAGCTGCGGGACGCTCTGGAGATGTTCTACCGCCTCGACGTGGAGGACATGGTTTGCCGCTCGGCGTTGATGCGCACCGAGAGCCGGGGGTCTCATTATCGGGAGGACTACCCCCGGCGGAACGACCGCGAGTGGCTGCACAACATCGTCTGGCTCCGGCGTTCTTCCCCGGGGAAGGACGAGTTCGTCCACGAGATACGACCGGTGGCTCAGACCGTGATTCGCCTCGAGGATGTCCCGGCCTATGCCGGACAGGATACACCCTGGCACTAGGTTGAGTTTCCATCATCCGTCGGGGGATGGCAACTACGGACAACCGGAACCGACGCCGCCACGGAGGGACAGCTACAACGGCGACAAATGCATTACTTGGAGGCCCGGAGGCGTGACTAGCTACATTCCGCCCATCGATAAGCCGCAGGCGATCTACACGCTGAGCGTGAAACGTTTCGACCCCGAGCGCGATTCGGCTCCCCATTGGGAGACCTATCAGGTGCCGTGGGTGGTCACCATGACGGTGGTCGAGGCGCTTGAATGGCTATGGGATCAGGGGCACTACATAGCCTTTCGCACCAACTGCCGGGAGTTCACCTGCGGCTCCTGCGCCATGCTGATCAACGGCAAGCCGGCTCTGGCCTGCGATACGCCGCTCAAGGACAGAATGCGGATCGAGCCGTTGACCCGCTATCCGCTGGTCAAGGACCTGGTGGTGGACCAGTCCGCCGTCCCAAAGAAATGGAAGGAGCTAAAGCTCTGGCCCCACGTTCGCGATGGCAAGCCCATCGACGAAGTTTCGGCTGAAAGCCGCGCCGGCTGGCATCGCAGCTTTGCCCGCTGCATTGAATGCTACATCTGCCTTGACGCTTGTCCGGTATCGGACACCGAGGACTCGGAGTACGACGGCCCCATGTGGATGCTCCAGATCGCCCGGGCCCGGGCCCATCCCAAGGACGGGCAAGACCGGCTGGAGCAGGCGGCCCAACGGGGAATCGGGGCCTGCACCACCTGTTATGAATGCGAGGGCGTCTGTCCCGTCAACCTAAGCCCCATTAAGGAGATCCAGCGCCTCCGCTCAGGGCTAGTGCGGCAGCGGCTTGTCGGGAGGCGCCCAGCGCGCCCAGAGGGCACCCGGCTGGGTCAGAGGAGGAAACAATGAGCCAACTCGGTCCGGGCTTCAAGCCCTTTAGCCACCGCTTTCTGCAGCGACTGGCCAGGGGCCAGCCCATGGGATTGGGCGCCTACATGTACGTGGCCCACCGTCTGACCGGCCTGGTGCTGATCGCCTATCTGATCGCCCATCTCATTGTGGTCGGCGCGGTGCTGTCGGGAGAGAATGGCTTCAATCAAATGATGACCATGACCGGCAACCGGCTCATTCAAATGGGCGAGTTGGTTTTGGTCTGGGTGGCGCTGTTCCATCTGCTGAACGGGCTGCGCCTCATCGTCCTGAGTCTGGCGCCCGATGTTAGCCAGCGCACCCTCGCCTATGGGGTCGTCGTCGTCTCGATAGTCGTTCCCCTCGCCAGCATACCGCTGTTTATGGGGGTGTCCCTATGAGAGCCAAGGCTGCAACCAGCGCAGTAACCTTTGGCGACTGGCTGGGGCTCTACCTTACCGGCTTGCTTCTGGCCGTCTTCCTGGCCGCCCACCTCTGGGCCGTGCATTACGCCGCGTCTGGCCAGACGGGCCTATCCTTCGCCGCCGTACAGGAGAAGCTCCGGAGTCCGCTATTCTTCGTCCTAGATCTGGGGATGCTCTGCCTGGTCTTCTATCATGGTCTCGTGGGTCTCCGCCGGGTGATCGTCGACCTAGAGATCCTGGGCGAGAGAGGCACGAGGATTATCACCTGGGCCCTCGTGGTGATCGGCCTCGCCGGCCTCTACGACGGCTGGGCGATATATCGATCTTTTGTGGGTTAGGCGCTGGGCTCATTGAGCACCAAATGAAGAAACGGAGGTAATGATGACCGCCAACCCAGGGCTGGTTTCGCGCAGCAGTGAGCTCAAGCGCGATCTCGTCATGTATGGTCAGGGGCCGCGCTTTCGTGATGAGTTTTCTCGTGCGCTGCACGAGGCGCTCGGCAAGACTGGCGGCGCCATCAAAGGAGAGGCCATAAACGCCTTCGATCGCTTTATCCTCCAGCACCGCTGAAACCACAGATGAATCCTTCTTCGGAAGGATGAACGCCGATGAACGCGGATGGTTGTCTTGTTTGCGGGTTCGGGTGGAACGTTAGACCTCGACTAGACCGGTCCAGACCGCAGACTCCGGCACCGGCTCGTTTTCCTCCGCAGGCCGTCGAGATGAAGGGCGCATCGCCTCGCGAATATTGGCCTCCACCTCTTCGGGGGTTTTCCCCGTAGCGACACACCCCGGCAAACCTGGCAGGTGATATCCCCATGAGCGCGGGTGAGCCCCGGCCGTCCGAGGTGCTGGGCTGGTGGCCGCACGCCGAAAGACCCCAAATCCGCGAGCGAACACAGACTTGGGATGGCTTGGCAATTCTCTTAAGACCTTTGGACTGGAAAATGCTTAGCAGATAAGCTATAATGCTTAGCAAATCTGGCTCGGAGGGTTTGCTCGATGACAATAAGGGTCAAGGTAAGCCACAAGTATCAAGTATCAGTCCCGTCGGCAGCAAGGAAAAAGCTACACATCGAGAAGGGCGACCATCTGCTGGTCGACGTGAGGGATGGCTATATCGTGCTGATGCCTGAGCCGCAGGATTATGGCCAGCACCTGCGTGGCCTCCACCGAGAGATATGGGAGCACGTGGAGCCGCAGGACTACGTGCGCGGTGAGCGTGAAGATTGACGAACTTAGCAGGTGTCTTGAAGAAACACCGTCTGGTAGGAATCGACACTGCGCCGTTCATTTACCATCTCGAAGGGAAGTCCCCCTACGCCGATTGCACTAGCTCCCTGTTCGATGAACTCGCTCGCGGCTCGTTTGACGCAGTTACCTCAGTTCTCACCCTAATGGAGCTAGCGGTGAAACCACTTCAAATGGCCCGACCAGAGGTTGCCGATGAGTACGAGGTGCTCCTGGTGAACTTCCCCAATCTTCGGATCGTCGACCTCAACAGGAGCGCAGCACGACAGGCAGCCGAACTCAGGGCCAAATACCGGCTGCGATCCGCCGACGCCCTGCAACTGGCAGCCTGCCTTCGCGCCGGCGCCACGGCGTTTGTTACGAACGACCGTGCCCTGCGACAGGTCATGGAGCTGGAGGTTGTCCTGTTGGGGGACTTCGTCCAGAGCTGACAATTCCCTCAAACGCACGCCTTCGAGCTTGAAAGTGCGAGGGCTGTGCCCCTGCCTCAGGCGTCGCACCCCAGATAATGCCGCACTGCCCGAAGCTACATGCCTGCCTTTGGCTGGAAGAGCCCGATTGCCGCGCCCGTCGGATCTAGAATCATGCTGAACCAACCGACGTTCGGGATCTCGGTGACATCCTTCAAGATCGTGGCCCCGAGGGACTGCGCTTTTCTTGTCGAGGCCGCCACATCATCAACCTGAACGTACGGGAACCAATTGTCCGGAGCTTCGGGCATGGGTTTCTTCATGATCCCTCCGCCCGTCCCTTCCCCGACCTCGATCGTCGTGTAGTCCATGCCGGGCATGTCTTCCAGCTTCCAGTCGAACAGGCTCGCGTAGAACTTCTTTGACTTTTCCACGTCTTGCGTCAACAATTCAACGTGTACGAATGGGTTTGCCATCATGTACCTCCTGATAACGTTAAGGCGTTCGCGTCGGTGGTAACCAAAGTGGCCGGGGTCGGCTTGCCTCCAGTGTACCACAACCTCGTCTCCGCCTACAAATATTTCGGCCCGGCTTTGTCTCGGAGACTGGGTTTTCCCTGTTAAGCCCCGGCAGCCGCTCGTTCAAGTTCAGCTATATTGAGCTTTCTCATTTTGAGGAAGGCTTCGGTCACGCGTGCCAGTTTCTTAGGATCTTTGTCCCTCATCATCTCTTCCATGGCGGTGGGAACAACCTGCCACGAAAGGCCGAATTTATCTTTGAGCCAGCCGCACTGTTCCGCCTCGGGTACGGCGGAGAGCTTACTCCAAATGTCGTCTATTTCTTCTTGAGTATCGCAATGTACCAGGAACGAAATGGCTTCATTGAAAGCGAATTGGTGCTCGTAGGCGCTGTCCATCGCTCCGAACTCCTCGCCGAGAAGCGAAAAGGCGGCGTATTTCACCGTGCCCTCCTTATCGGGATCCTCTCCCTTACCCCAACGGAGGATGCTGTCGACTTTCCCTTCGCGGAACAGCGATGTCCAGAAGTTGATCGCCTCTTCTGCCTTGCCACATACGGCACCGACGAACATGATCACCGGGGTGATTCTCTGTCTGGCTTTCGATTCGCCGAAGAAACCTATCTGCCAGGAAAGTCCGTACCTGTCTTGCAGCCATCCGTACCTTTCGCTGAAGGGGTATGATCCTAGAAACCCAGCCGAAAAGTCTTGCTGGTTTGGCTGATATGTAGTATAATGCGTCCTAACATGCGAACGGAGGTTTGGTATGTTAGGAAGGCATTCTATGCAGGGTGGATTGTTTGAAGCGGACTATCTTCATCTCGA
>JACPQF010000122.1 GCA_016190625.1 Chloroflexota bacterium
CAATGCAAGGGCCGGAGGGCTATCCGACCTGGCAAGAAGCCCGTGATTCCCACATCGAAGGGGACAAGTGGATGATCGCCCATGGCATCTTCCCCAGCATGGACTCCCTGCGCTGGGCGCCGGGTTCCCCTTACTCGCGAGACCCGGCCAATCGAAACAAGTATGCCCCTTCGGAGTTCTTCCTCGACTGCATCGTGGCCCACGACAAGGCCATGAACGAGCATGATTTCTACGATAAGTTGAACAAGTTCCTCTACTGTGGCCTTTTCCGCCAGTATCGCCCCTACGTTGGAGAGATGGGGATACTCCAGCGGGTGGGGGATTTCGGGACTTGGATGGGGGCGGTGGTTCCCTACGAGATGAACTGGCTCGCCCAGTTCCTCGACTCGGTCAAAGAAAAGGATTCCATCAAGACCAAGTAGGTACTTCTCGGAAGAACCTACCTAACTTCAGTCAGCAGATAAGTAATCACTGAGCTTCGCGCTGCGCTAGACCAATGGGCCTGTACTTGAGAACACATTTGCTGTCACCGTAGAGTGCCAGAGAAAGGGAACGTAACGTGAAAGACGAGCCTACCTACGAAGTCGTTTGGCCACTGGGGAAGACCAGCAGTTCGGCTGCCAAGGTCAACTCTCCGATCTCCGATTTGAATGGCAAGACCATTGGGGAATTGTCGGTCCACGTGACTCCCCGGGATGACCTGATGTTCGCCACCATTCGGGAGAAACTGCTGCAGCGTTTTCCTGATGTCCGGTTCGTCGACAGTCACACCTTTGGCTTCCTTCACGGTCCTGAGGAAAACGAGTTGGTCGATCGTTTGCCGGAGCTACTGCGCCAACATAGTGTCGACGCCGTTATCTCCTCTATGGGTATCTGAGGCAGTTGCACCCCCTCCGTGATGAGGGCCAGTGTGGCAGCCGAGAGGGCTGGTGTGCGGAGCGCCACTATCGTCGCCACCAACTTCCTGGCTCAGGCGAAGGCAATTGGCCGGACGCAGGGATTCAAGAGCTTGCCGCTGGCCGAGTACCCGGGCGTCGATCCGTTCGACTCGACCGAGGTGTTTGTGGAGAAAATAGGGAACGTGGTCGTCGACCAGATAGTCGAAGGGCTTGCCAGTCAGATCGAGCTCGCTCCGGCAGCCGCGGCACCGAAGCCCAGAGACGTGGTGTTCGCCGGGGATTTCGATGCCGTGCAAGACCACTTCGAACAGAACCTTTGGAGCGATGGCCTACCGATTGCGCCGCCCACAATAGAGAGGGTGGAGGAGTTTCTCCGGTTCACGGACCGCAGCCCCGACGAGGTAATTGGCGAACTGCTGCCGGAAAGGCGGGAGGCCACGGTGTGGAGCGTGGCGGTGAACGGGGTGATGGCAGGTTGCCGTCCAGAGTACATGCCAATCCTGTTGGGGATGGCCGAGGTCATGGTGGAGCCCATGTGGCGGATCGAAGACGGTGGATCCACGCCGGGCTGGGAGCCATTGGCAATCGTGAATGGGCCGATCGTCAAGGACTTGAACTTCAACTATGGGACAGGAGCGATGCGAGTAGGTCGACGGGCGAACAGCAGCATTGGGCGGTTCGCCCGGCTCTACATGCGGAATATCGCCGGGTTGCTGCCGGGTACCACGGATAAGGGGACCTTGGCCTACACGTTCAACGTGGCGCTGGCCGAGGACGAGGACGCCGTGGCCAAGGTAGGATGGAGGCCGTTCAGCGTGGAGCGGGGCTTTGCTCCGGGGGAAAGCGTGGTAACGGTGCAAAGCGTGGTGGGTATCAGTCCGCCGATTTACGTTGCGGGCGGGGCGGCGGAGATCGCGCAGAAGATTGTCGAGAGTTGGGGTGAAGGAAATGTCAAGCTTTGGGCGTACACTGGGATCATGTTTCACCAATGGCATCCACTCCTAGTGCTGAGTCCGTGCATCGCCGAGGTGTTCGCAAAGGAGGGATGGTCGAAGGACGACCTCAAGCGCTACCTGTACGAGAACACCAAAATGCCCGCCTGGCATGCAGAAAGAGGCCCACGTCTAAGACCTCAGCTGATCCCAGGTTATTCGACGCAAAACCTCTGTAAGTTGGTGGAGGCAGGGGAGCTACCCAAGGAGTACTGCCTATCCTCTGACCCGGAGCGGTTGGTGCCGGTGTTTTTCCGGTCGGAGACGATAGGGATTGTGGTGGCGGGCGACACTGGGAAGAACCAGTGCAAAGGCTACACGCAAAACGCCAAGCAGGGCGTGCCGTTGAGCAAGCTGATCAAGCTGCCAGTTCGCTGGGAGGAACTGCTGAGCGAGGCCAGAGATAGGCGGGCGAACGGCCGGAACCAGTATGCTACACCGTCCAGCCGAGGGGTGTCCAGCCAGTGAGAAGGTTGCCCTTGAGCTCCTTGTTGGAGGTCGCGAGGGCCGAATAATCCGGTCTGATCGATGCCATCCGGCCAAAACTCGATGAAGGAGGAAATATCATGACAAGACGTTTCACGCTTCTCGCCTTCGTTTCAATGGCCATCCTGACTGGTGCCGTACTCTTGGCCGCCTGCACGGCGCCCACGTCGCCGACCGCCTCGGGGCCACCAGCCGAGGCGGCAAAGCCCTACGGCAGCTTGATGGTGGGGTTTACGTTTGGCGTCAGCGCCGGACCGCTCCACCAGTCGGGCAATGCCTTCCAAGGCTTGGGCACCGCCATGTACGAAGGTGTGACGCGGATGACGCCCGAGGGCCAGACCGTTCCCAACATCGCCGAGCGGTGGGAGATCTCGCCCGATGGCAAAACTCAGACCTTCAACATCAGGAAAGGGATCAAGTTCCACGATGGCACCGACCTCACCGGCGCCGATTGGAAGTTCAGCATCGAGCGGGTCATCAAACCCAACTCCGTGGTCGCTCTCGGGGACGCGATCACCTGGCGCAAGCAGATAGAGAGCGTGGAGCTCAAGGATGACTACACGGTGGTCGTTAATCTAAAGCAGCCTCTGTACCAACTGCTGCCCGGCATAGACCCACCAGTTTATGGCATTTACGTCGTGTTCTCGAAGAAATACGTCGAGGCCAACGGCGAAGATTACCTGACCACCCATCCCATGGGCACCGGGCCGTGGAAACTCGTGAAATACATCCCCGACGACCGTCTCGAGCTCGAGGCGAACGAGGATTACTGGAACAAGGCCGGAATTCCCAAGTTCAAGAGCCTCACGATAAGAATTATCCGCGAAGAGGCGACCATAGTCAGCATGCTGAAGACCGGCGAGCTGGACCTGAGCACGGTGGCCCCCGATTCGGTGGCGAGCATCAAAGCCGCCGACCTGCGCATCCTGCCTCACGACGGAGCGAGCCACTACTCGTACTACATGCTCTATCCCGCCGACCAGCCCGGCCAGCTCGCCATCGGCGACGTGAGGGTGCGTAGAGCGATGTCCTATGCCATAAACCGAAAGGAGATGGCGGACAAATTGATGGGCGGGTATGCGGAGCCGCTCGCTTACTTATACGCTCGGCCAACCGCCTACTTCTGGGACTCGAGCGTGTTGAAGGTAGACCCTTACGACGTCGCGCAGGCGAAGAAGCTGCTCGCCGAGGCCGGGTATCCCAACGGGTTTAGCACGACGATCTGGGATGCGGGGGCTGGGGGCCTGGATAGCGTGCTCAACGCCGCCCTGTCGGGCTACTGGCGACAAGTAGGGGTCAACGCCGAGCTGCTGGCGGGACAGTATAGCACGCTGAGCCGGATGATAACCCCCAAGTTGAGCAAGGAAGCCTGGAACAAGATCTACGCTACCGTCGGCAGTGGCGGCATGTGGCAGTTCGAGAAGGTGGCGGCCACGGCCCGCTCTGGCGCGCACGGCCTGGTGAGCTCCGTCAACCCCCAGCGGGACGAGCTCATCGACAAGGTGGCTCTCACGAAGGATCCTGCCGAGAAGAAGCGGCTGGCCCTCCAGGCAACGCTCATGTCGAAAGAGGAATACGACCAGGTAGGCGTCCTGGGCGTGAAGACGATTTTCGCCATCGGCGCGAGGGTGGGCGAGTTCAAGCCTATTACGGGCGGAGCCAACGTGTGGGGACCCGTGTACGCGACCATAACTCATGCTAAGTAGGCCAAGGAAATGAAGAAGACAACCAAGCTCAAGGAGTTATTCAATCGTAAGGAGATCTTTGTCTGGGCTGGAATTGCCTGCGCTATAGACGCTCGCATTGCCGAGACTGCCGGCTGCGGCGGAAGTATCTACCGGAGGACTGGCTGGACAAATACGAAGGCTCCATAGGGTCCTACGACCCCCGTCGTGACCAGCGACCGGCATCGAACATGTGATGACGAGCGAGGAGCGATGGGCCGGCAGGAAAAAATCGACCGAATTTCCTTGACACAACTACCCACACTGTGTTATAGTTCACTAAATCATTTGCCGGCGAGGGCTGGTGAGGCGAGGAGTCACGCTCGCCTGTTCGCGGCATAGGAAAAGCGAAGAAGGGGAGCAGTAGAGGGATCCCCGTTCCATCAGAGAGCTGGGGAAGGTGAGAACCCAGTGGAACGATGGCCTTCGAACTCGCCCCTGAGTTGCCGGTCCGAACTGAGCCGATGGCTCCCACTAGGGCCGGTCGGGTTCGCCCGTTACAGCCCAATGAGTGGATGCGGCAAGCATCAACCAGGGGTGGTACCGCGAGGATGTATTCTCGTCCCTTCGGGGATGAGAATCTTTTTTTCTCCAACTGCGGGAGTTGTCCGATAGGTAGGGGATCCTCAGGCACTTCGCCCCCGGTTGCGTAAGCTTCTGGCCTTATACCTCATTCATCGCTTGCCATCGATCAGCCGCACCAACAAGGGTGGTACCGCGGGACAACTACTTCCGCCCCTTCTCGGGCCGGAAGTTTTTTTTGGCCGACGCGAATCCGGAAGCAGGGGCGGCGCCTCGGTGCCCGTCCTTCGGCGGAAAGATGGCCGCCACGGAGGGTCGGCCACTACGGAGAAATCACAGTAGGATCTGGGATTTTAGACGGAGGAAGGCATTGAAGAGCGACATCGCGAAACGGGGACTCGAGCGCGCTCCCCATCGCTCTCTGCTCCGGGCCACCGGCCTCACCGACAGAGAGATCGATCGGCCGTTCGTCGGCGTGATCAACAGCTTCAACGAGGTCATTCCCGGCCACGTGCACCTTCGAACCATCGCCGAGGCGGTGAAGGCGGGAATCCGCTCCGCCGGCGGCACGCCGTTCGAGGTAGGCACCATCGGCGTATGCGACGGCATCGCCATGAACCATCCGGGCATGAGGTTCAGTTTGGCCAGCCGCGAGCTCATCGCCGACTCCGTCGAGGTTGTGGCGGAGGCCCACGCCTTTGACGCCCTCGTCTTCATTCCCAACTGCGATAAGATCGTTCCAGGCATGTTGATGGCGGCGGCCCGACTGAACATTCCCTCTATCTTCGTTAGCGGTGGTCCCATGCTGGTGGGCCGGCGACGGAAAGTCGATGGCAGCGGACGCACGCAGGAGGAGATCCTCGACCTCAACACCATGTTCATGGCCGTGGGAAAGGTCGCTGCGGGCGAAATGACGGAGGCGGAAGCAGAAGAGCTCGGCCATCTTTCGTGTCCTGGCTGTGGCAGTTGCGCCGGCCTGTTCACCGCCAACACCATGAATTGCCTCACCGAGGCGCTGGGGATGGCGCCGCCCGGCAATGGCACTATTCCGGCTGTGGATGCCAGACGCATCCGGCTCGCCAAGGAGGCGGGGGCGCAGATTATGGACCTGCTCTCCCGCAACATCAGGCCGCTGGACATCATCACCGCCCGCTCGATTCGCAACGCCTTCGTGGCGGACATGGCCCTGGGCGGTAGCTCTAACTCCGTCCTCCATCTTCTGGCGATCGCCGACGAGGCGGGAATCGAGTACGCTTTGGCCTCGCTGAACGAGCTAAACAACTCCGTTCCCCATCTATGCAAGATTAGCCCGGCCGGAAGCCACCACGTAGAGGACCTGGACCTGGCCGGGGGTATTCCGTCGGTGCTGAAGCAGGTGGCCAGTCTCCTCGATCTGGGAGCGATGACCGCCACCGGCAAGACCGTGGGTGAGAATATCGCCAGAGCAGTGGTCAGGGACCGGGAGGTCATACGCTCCGCGGAATCTCCCTATTCACCGACGGGAGGGTTGGCCATCCTGTTCGGCAACCTCGCGCCGGAGGGAGCGGTGGTCAAGAAGGCGGCAGTTGCGCCGGAGATGCTGACTCACCGGGGCCGGGCTAGGGTCTTCGACTCGGAGGAAGCGGCCACCAGAGCTATCATGGGCCGGGCCATCGTTCCGGGAGACGTGGTGGTGATCCGCTACGAGGGGCCCAAGGGCGGGCCGGGAATGCGGGAGATGCTTACGCCCACCTCCATACTGAGCGGCATGGGACTCGATAGTCAGGTAGCCCTTTTGACCGATGGTCGCTTTTCCGGCGCCACCAAGGGCGCGGCGGTCGGCCACATTTCGCCGGAGGCCGCCAGCCGGGGTGCCATCGCCGCCGTCGAGGAAGGCGACATGGTCGTCATCGATATTCCCAATCACTCGCTGAGCGTCGAGCTAAGCGAAGCGGAGATCGAGGCCAGGCTGAAGAAGCTGCCGGCCTTCGAGCCGCGGGTGAAAACCGGCTATTTGAAACGGTACGCAAAGCAGGTCACGTCGGCCAGCACCGGGGCCGTATTCGAGAAGTAGGAGGTTAGCCATGAAACGCACGGGTGGGCAAATCGTTTGTGAGTGTCTGCTTCGGGAGGGAGTGGACGTTCTGTTCGGATTCCCAGGCGGTGTCGTGCTGCCCCTATACGATACTTTTCCCCAGTATCCCCAGTTGCGCCACATTCTCGTGCGCCACGAGCAGGGAGCAGCTCATGCGGCCGATGGCTACGCCCGGGCCACGGGCAAGGTCGGGGTCTGCGTAGCGACTTCTGGCCCGGGCGCCACGAATCTGGTCACGGGCATCGCCACTGCCTATCTCGACTCCTCGCCAGTGGTGGCCCTCACGGGCCAGGTGGCGACTCCCTTCATCGGCAAGGATAGCTTCCAGGAGGTCGACATCGTCGGCATCACCCTCCCCATCACCAAGCACAACTACCTGGTGGAGCGGACCGAGGACCTCCCGCAGGTGTTCAAGGAGGCCTTTCACATCGCCAGAACGGGGCGGCCGGGGCCGGTGCTGATAGATTTGCCGAAGGACGTCTTCACCGGTGAAGCGCAGTTCAGCTATCCTGAGCACGTTTCCATGCGGGGCTACAAGCCGACTCTGCACGGACATCCCGCCCAGGTCGAAAAGGCAGTTAAGCTCCTCAACGAGGCCAAGCGACCGGTGATCGTGGCCGGTCGGGGGGTCATCGTCTCCCACGCTTTCGCCGAGCTCAAGGAGCTAGCGGAGAAGGCGCAGATCCCGGTGATCAACACCCTGCTCGGCATCAGCAGCTTTCCGGAATCGCACGTGTTGAGCTTCGGCATGCTCGGCATGCACGGCATGGCCTACGCCAACATGGCTGTCTCCGCCTGCGACCTACTCGTCGCCATCGGCATGCGTTTCGACGACCGGGCCACCGGCAAGGTGAGCGCCTTCGCCCCCCACGCCCAAATCGTCCACATCGACGTCGACCCGGCGGAGATAGGCAAGAACGTGCGGGTCAACGTCCCCATCGTGGGCGACGTGAAAAACGTCCTGGCCGCCTTGAACAAGCGGCTTGTCCAGCAGAACAGGGCCGATTGGATCAGCCAGATCGACGCCTGGCGGCGAGACCATCCTTCCACCGTTATTCGCGACACCGATAAGCTCCTTCCCCAGCACGTGGTGAGAAAGATCTACGAGGTTACCGGCGGCGACGCCACGATGGTCAGCGATGTCGGCCAGAATCAGATGTGGACGGCGCAGCACTTCTGGTACGACAAGCCTAACAGCCTCATCTCTTCCGGTGGGCTGGGAACCATGGGCTTTGCCCTGCCGGCGGCCATGGGCGCCAAGGTAGGCCGTCCAGACGAAACCGTGTGGGCAGTGGTCGGGGACGGCGGCTTCCAGATGAACATTCAAGAGCTCGCGACCCTCGTGCAGGACAACATCGGCGTAAAGATCGCCATCCTCAACAATGGCTTCCTCGGCATGGTTCGCCAGTGGCAGGAGCTGTTCCATGGCCGTCGCTATGTGGGAACCCACATGACGAGTCCAGATTATGTTAAGCTAGCGGCGGCCTACGGCATGCCTGGCTATCGCGTTACCGCGAAAGAGGACGCCGAGATGGCGATTCGGGAAGCGATGGCCCATCAGGGACCGGTTCTGATGGAGTTCGTGGTCGAATCGGAGGAGAACGTCTACCCGATGGTGGCGCCGGGAACGGCGCTGTCAGAGATAATCGAGGAACCGGTCAGGGAGGTGGTGGCATGAAGCACACAATTGTGGCGTTGGTGGAGGATAGGCCCGGCTGTCTCAATCGGGTTGCCAGCCTGTTTCGCCGGCGGAGCTTCAACATCGAGAGCCTGACGGTCGGCCATTCGGAAATGCCGGGTTTGTCTCGCATGACGATCGTGGTGGACGGCGCGACCACCATCGTCGAGCAGGTTACCAAGCAGTTGTACAAGCTCATCGACGTAGTCAAGGTCAGCGACATCACCGACGACACCAGCGTCCACCGCGAGCTGGCTATGGTCAAAGTGCACACTACCATGAACACGAGGAGCGAGATAATCGAGATCGTGGACATTTTTCGCGCCAACATCGTCGACGTGGCTACTGATTCGCTCATCGTGGAAGTGACGGGGACCGCGGACAAGATAGACTCGCTGCTTCAACTCCTCAGGTGCTTCGGCATTCAGGAAGTGGCGAGAACCGGCAAGATCGCCATGGTTCGAGGCATGGGTGGGACTGCGCCAGCGGAGCGCGAAAAGCCGGCGCCGGTTCGACGAATAAAAGCTAGCAAATTGGCGGCAATTTCCTAGAATCTTGAAATAGGGGGAAGAGTGAATGGCCAGGATGTACTACGACGCCGACGCAGATCTGGGGATCCTGCAGGGGAAGACCATAGCCGTGATCGGCTACGGCAGTCAGGGGCACGCTCACGCCCAGAATCTCCGGGACAGCGGCTGCAACATAGTCGTGGGTCTATATGAGAACAGCCCAAGCTGGGAGCGGGCCAAGGGCGACGGTCTGCGAGTCGAGACGGTGGCGAACGCCGCCAAGGCGGCGGACATCGTGATGATACTGGTGCCCGACCAGACCCAAAAACAGGTTTATCTCGAGTCGGTGGAAAAAGGCCTGGTGGAGGGAAACACTCTGATGTTCGCCCACGGGTTCAACGTCCACTTCAACCAGATCGTGCCCAAGCGCGACGTCGACGTCATCATGGTGGCGCCGAAGGGCCCCGGCCACATGGTCCGACGGGTCTACGCCGAGGGATCGGGCGTGCCCGCCCTGATCGCCGTTCATCAGAATGCTTCCGGCAAGGCCAAGGATACCGCCCTCGCCTACGCCCGGGGCATCGGTGCGACGCGAGCGGGCGTGCTGGAGACGACCTTCGCCGAGGAGACCGAGACGGACCTCTTTGGCGAGCAGGCGGTGCTCTGCGGCGGCCTCTCCTCGCTGCTCAAGGCGGGATTCGATACGTTGGTAGCGGCGGGATACCAGCCCGAGCTCGCCTACTTTGAATGCGTCCACGAGACGAAGCTGATAATCGACCTCATCTATCAGGGCGGACTGAGCTACATGCGCTACAGCGTGAGCGACACCGCCGAGTTCGGCGATTACGTGAGCGGGCCTCGCGTTATCGACGACAGGGTACGCGCCGAGATGAAGAAGCTGCTCTCCGAGATTCAGGATGGCACCTTCGCCCGCACTTGGATTCTGGAGAATCAGGCCGGCAGGCCCAACCTAAACGCTCACCGGCGCCGCGAGGCCGACCATCCGGTAGAGATCGTCGGCAAGAAACTGAGAGAGATGATGAGCTGGCTGAAGTAGCCAAGACATCAGGGAAAGGAGCAGACCATGGAAAGGATTGTTATCTTCGACACCACATTGCGAGACGGCGAGCAATCGCCAGGCGCCACCCTAGTGCCAGACGAGAAGCTGGAGATCGCCAGGCAGCTCGCGCGTATGGGCGTCGACGTGATCGAGGCGGGATTTCCTCTCAGCTCGCCGGGCGACTTCGAGGCGGTCAGTCGAATCGCCAAAGAGGTCCGCAACGCTTCAATCTGTGGTCTGGCTCACGCCGACGCAGCGGCCATCGATCAAGCCTGGGAAGCGCTGAAGGGCGCGGCGGACCCCCGGATTCACGTCTTCCTCTCTACCTCGGACATCCACCTGATGCACCAGTTGCGCAAGAATAAAGAAGAGGTCATGGTGCAGGCGGTGTCGATGGTGAAACGGGCGCGGCGATACGTGAGCAACGTCGAGTTCTCCCCTATGGATGCGACCCGCTCCGACCCCGAGTACGTCTACCACATCGTCGAGGCGGCCATAGACGCCGGAGCGACCACGGTAAACATTCCCGATACGGTCGGCTACGTCATGCCGCTGGAGTTCGAGGCGCTGATCAGAGGCGTCTTCGAAAGGGTGCGTAACATCCACAAGGCGGTGGTCAGCGTCCATTGCCACAACGACCTCGGTCTGGCGGTCGCCAACAGCCTGGCAGCAGTCAGAGCCGGCGCCAGACAGATCGAATGTACGATCAATGGCATCGGCGAGAGAGCGGGCAACTGCTCTTTGGAGGAAGTCGTGATGGCGCTCCACACCCGTAAGGACTTCTTCTCCCAGTTCGCCAGCCAGATCGACACTACTCAGATAAGCAAGATCAGTCGGATGGTTAGCGACTACACGGGAATGATAGTGCAGCCAAACAAGGCCATCGTGGGAGCCAATGCCTTTAGACACGAATCGGGCATCCATCAGGATGGCGTCATCAAGGAACGCACGACCTACGAGATCATGGATCCCCGCTCCATCGGTCTCGTTTCCTCCGAGCTGGTGCTCGGCAAGCTCAGTGGCCGCCACGCCTTCCGGCAGCACGTGGCCGAGATGGGCTATCAGTTGAGCGAAGAGGACCTCGGCCGGGCCTTCCTGCGATTCAAGGAGCTGGCCGACAAGAAAAAAGAGGTGACCGACAGGGATCTGGAAGCGGTTATCTCGGACGAGCTGCGCATGTCCCACGAGATCTACCGGCTGGAGCAGGTGCAGGTGTCGTGCGGCGATCACTCGATCCCCACGGCCACGGTACAGCTGATCGCTCCAGACGGCAACATCCTTTCCGACGCCGCTCTGGGCACCGGACCGGTCGACGCCATCTATAAGGCGATCAACCGGATCGTCGGCGTTCCCAACAGGCTAATCGAGTTCAGCGTGAAGTCGGTCACCGAGGGCATCGACGCCATCGGCGATGTGACTATCCGCATCGAAAGCGAGGGGCGGGTCTACACGGGGCGGGGCGCTGCCACCGACATTGTCGTCGCCAGCGCCAAAGCCTACATGAACGCTCTGAACAAGCTTTTGGCCGCTCAGCCATCCTACGCCAGCAAGCCATGAAGGAGGCTGCCATTGAACTTAGCTGAGAAGATACTCGCCGCCCACGCAGGTAAAGACCGGGTCAGCCCTGGCGAGCTCGTTGGTGTCAAGGTCGACGTGGTCCTCGCCAACGACGTCACGGCCCCCATATCCATCACGGAGTTCCGCCGGATCGGCGTAGAGAGAGTCTTCGACCCGGCCCGCGTGATCTTCGTTCCCGATCACTTCGTCCCCAACAAGGACATCAAGGCCGCCGAGCAAGCCAAGCTGATGCGGAACTTCGCCCGCGAGCAGGGGACGGTCTACTTCGAAGTGGGCGAGATGGGCATCGAGCACGCTCTTCTGCCGGAGAAAGGGCTGGTCCTGCCTGGCGACGTGGTGGTCGGGGCCGATTCCCACACCTGCACCTACGGCGCGCTGGGCGCCTTCGCCACGGGAATGGGCAGCACAGACGTGGCTGTGGCCATGGCGACGGGCGAGATCTGGATGAGAGTGCCGCCCAGCATCAAGTTCATCTACAAGGGCACGATGCCGCGGTGGGTGACAGGCAAGGACGTCATCTTATATACTATTGGCCAGATCGGCGTGGACGGGGCGCTGTACGCGGCCATGGAGTTCGCCGGCGACGCCGTCGAGCGAATGTCGATGGACGCCCGGCTCACTATGGCTAACATGGCCATCGAGGCCGGCGGCAAAGCCGGGCTGTTCGCCGTCGACGACACGACGCTGAGCTATGTGAAGGGCCGGGCCACTCGCGATTTCACGGTATACCGGTCTGACGACGACGCCGAGTACGCCCAGGTGCTCGAGTACGACGTATCGGTGCTGGAACCGCAGGTAGCCTTCCCCCACCTGCCCAGCAACACCCGTCGCATCAGCGAGGTGGGCAACATCGCCGTCGATCAGGCGGTCATCGGGAGCTGCACCAATGGACGAATGGAGGACCTCCGACTGGCCGTGGGGGTGCTGCGAGGGCACAAGGTCCATCCCTACGTTCGCTGTATCGTGATTCCAGGCACCCAGGCCATCTACCTGCAGGCTCTGCGAGAGGGTCTGATCGAGGCCTTCATCGAGGCGGGCGCCGTGGTTAGCACGCCCACCTGCGGGCCCTGCTTGGGCGGCTATATGGGCATCCTGGCCGAGGGTGAGCGGGCCATCGCCACGACCAATCGCAATTTCGTCGGTCGAATGGGACATCCCAAGAGCGAAGTATACCTGTCAAGCCCGGCGGTTGCCGCCGCCAGCGCCGTGCTCGGCCGCATCGGCAGTCCAGCCGAGCTATTGTAGATTCCGGGGACACGGCGTCAACGGATGTGCAACGGATAAACGGATGGGACGAGCTGGCTATCCGTTTATCCGTTGCATATCCGCTGACACCGTACACCAGATGGAGTACAACCGAGTATGAAACTATCAGGACGAGTACACAGATACGGAGCCAACGTCGACACCGACGTCATTATTCCCGCTCGCTACCTTAATATGTCCGATCCGGCAGACCTGGCCAACCATTGCATGGAGGACATCGACGGGGAGTTCGTGAAGAAGGTCAAACCAGGCGATATCATCGTAGCCACCGCCAATTTCGGCTGCGGCTCTTCGCGTGAGCACGCCCCCCTGGCCATCAAGGCTTCGGGAATCGGTTGCATCATCGCCACCAGCTTCGCCCGGATCTTCTACCGGAATGCCATCAACATCGGCCTACCTATCCTCGAGTGCGAGGAGGCGGCGGAAGACGTCAAGTCCGGCGATCAGGTGGAGGCAGAGTTGGCGAGCGGCATCATAGTCAACCGGACTACCGGGCGAACCTACCGGGCCAAGCCCTACCCCGAGTTCATGCTCGAGCTCATAGAATCCGGTGGTCTGGTCGACTACACGCAAAAGAAGCTGGGAACTGCCAGCTAGAACAATGCCGGTGGCGATGCGCCGATCGTAGGGGCGAACGGCGGTTCGCCCCTACAGGGCACGGGCAGCAATCGTATGGGCGCCCGATCGTAGAAGGATCGCCCCTACGGAAATCAAGGTCAGAACAGAGGAGCGATAGATGGAGTTTGATATCACGGTTCTGCCGGGCGACGGCATTGGCCCGGAAGTGGTGGCCGAAGGACTGAAGGTCCTCAACGCCATAAGCGACCGTTTCCACCACACCTTTCGCTTTCACCACGCGTTGCTAGGCGGCATCGCCATAGATACGCACGGGACGGCCATGCCAGCGGAAACCCTCGACACGGCCAAGAAATCCGACGCCGTGCTTCTCGGCGCCGTAGGCGGCCCAAAGTGGGACGACCCGACCAAACCCGTTCGACCGGAGCAGGGGCTCCTAGGCATTCGCAAGGGTCTCAACCTGTTCGCCAACCTGCGTCCTATCAAGCTGATGTCTAGCTTGCTCCACGCGTCGACCATCAAGCCGGAGACCCTGGACGGAACGGACCTTATCATCGTGCGCGAGCTGACAGGCGGCCTGTACTTCGGCAAGCCGAGTCGGCAATGGACCAACGCCCAGGGACGGCGAGCGGTAGATACGCTGGCCTACTCCGAGAAGGAGATAAGGCGTATTCTCCTGACCGGTTTCGAGCTGGCCAGAGGGCGCAAGAAAAGGCTGACCTCGGTCGATAAGGCCAACGTGCTCACCACCTCCAGGCTGTGGCGGGCCATTGCGAACGAGCTAGCGGTGGATTACCCGGACGTGAAGCTCGAGCATATGCTCGTAGACGCCTGCGCCATGCATCTCATTCGCCGGCCGGCCGCCTTCGACGTCATCGTGACCGAGAACATGTTCGGCGACATCCTCACGGACGAGGCCTCGATGCTGGCCGGCTCAATGGGAATGCTGCCCTCGGCATCTCTGGGAACGAGGACCTGGCGACGGAACGGACAGACCCTGCGGCTGGGGTTATACGAGCCGATCCCTGGGAGCGCTCCCGACATCGCCGGCCAGGGCAAGGCCAATCCCATCGCCACGATCCAGAGCGTCGCTCTCATGCTGCGGCTGTCCTTCGGACTCGACGCCGAGGCGGAGGCGGTGGAGAAAGCGGTAATCGACGTGCTGGCTCTCGGTTACCGTACCGTCGACATAATGGAGGAAAGCGCCACTTTGACCACGACCACCGAGATGGGCAACATCATCTCGGATCGAATTCATCACGGTTAGAACACCGCGCGTTGGGGGCGACGCCGGCGCCCGTTCCGTTCAAGTAGGGGCGAACGGCCGTTCGCCCCTACGCGAGCCGGAGAGATCTGACCAATCTTAGCGAGCATCGTTGGGACGCGGCGGGAGTAAAGGCATGCGGCTGGTTGAAATCTACGATACCACCCTTAGAGACGGCACCCAGCGTGAGGGGATATCTCTTTCGGTCGAAGATAAAGTGAAGATCGTCAGGAAGCTCGATCAGTTGGGCATCCAGTTCATTGAGGGCGGCTGGCCGGGATCCAACCCCAAGGACGCGGAGTTCTTCGTGCGCGCCCGCAGCCTGCCCCTGGCCAACGCCATTATTACCTCATTCGGCAGCACGAGGAAGGCCAACGCACGGGCCGACAAAGACCAGAACCTGCGGGCCTTGGTCGATTCCCGCACCAAAGTGGCCACCCTCGTGGGCAAGTGCTGGACCTTGCACGTGACAGAGGTTCTGAAGACCGTTTTGGACGAGAACCTCCGCATGATCGAGGACTCGGTGCGCTTCCTCCGGTCCCAGGGCATCCGGGTCATCTTTGATGCCGAGCATTTCTTCGACGGCTTCAAGGCGGACTCCGACTACGCCCGGCGCGCCGTGGCGGTGGCGGGTGAGGCTGGCGCCGAGTGCATTGCCCTCTGCGACACCAACGGCGGCGCCCTGCCCGCGGAAGTGGGATCTATCGTCGATGCCGTCCGGGCGGTCGGGGACTGGCCCCTGGGCATACACACCCACAACGACTGCGAGCTGGCGGTGGCCAATAGCCTCGCGGCGGTGGAGCATGGCGCCATTCAGGTTCAGGGCACCATCAACGGCTACGGGGAGCGCTGCGGCAACGCCAATCTCTGCTCCATCATCCCGTCCCTCAAGCTGAAAATGGGAGTCGATTGCGTGCCCGACGAGCAACTCTCTTCGCTGACAGAGGTGTCTCGTTACATCAGCGAGATCTCCAATCTCACGCCTGATTCTCATCAGCCCTACGTTGGGGCGAGCGCCTTTGCCCACAAGGCCGGGCTTCACGTCGACGCCATGATGAAGTCTTCCCTCAGCTACCAGCATATCGATCCCTTGCTGGTAGGGAATCGCAGTCGTGTTCTCCTGTCCGAGCTATCCGGCAAGGGCAGTATCATCTACAAGGCCAGGGAGCGGGGCCTCGACGTGGCCAACCTATCGGAACAGAGCCGGGGTATTCTCGACACCATCAAGGCCCTCGAAAGTCGCGGCTTCCAATTCGACGGCGCCGAGGCCTCTTTCGAGCTCCTCGTCCGTCGCAGCCAGCCTGGCTATCGTCGCCCCTTCGACCTGGTCGACTTCCTCGTGCTCGTGGAGAAGCGGCGCCGGCCCTCCACCACCGGGAACGGCGACGGGCTTCTCTCCGAGGCCACGGTAAAGGTGAGAGTTAACGGCGACGTCATGCACACGGCGGCGGAGGGAAACGGCCCGGTAAACGCCCTCGACCTCGCCCTCCGCAAGTCCCTCCTCGAGTTCTACCCCAGCCTCAGCGCCGTGCGCTTGGTCGACTACAAAGTGCGGGCCCTCGACGAAACCGAAGGCACGGGGGCGCAGGTGCGGGTGGTCATCGAGTCGAGCGACGGCGAGCATCAGTGGCGGACCGTGGGTAGCTCCGAGAACATCATCGAGGCCTCCTGGATCGCCCTGGCCGACAGCCTGGAATACTGGCTCCTTAAACGTGCCGAAGAAGGCGCCCTCGAATAGCATCGATTACGGAACCGTCATACAGTCTTGACAAACACGACGTATTTCGGTATTGTTTACGTAGGAGGTGATCTCTCGTGAGCAAGATGTTGGCGGTTCGCGTGGCCGATCGAGACTACGAGCAACTGGAGGAAGTACGTGACCCGGCCCGATACCCCAGTCAAAGCGCCTTCGTGCGCGAAGCGATCCGGCGCATGGTTCGTGCGGAGCGACGAAAACGAATTCTGGCTGAGGTGAGGATGCTCGCTGGCGATGCCGAAGAAGTGGCTCTTGCCCAAGAGTACGCGAAGACCGGCGTCGAGGACTGGACCTCCGCCCTCGATGAAGGCATATAACGGAGTGGCAGCTAGATGGGCATGGCTGATGTCCCCCAGCGTGGCGACCTGTATCGCGTATCCTTGCGCGGCGACGCCAACGAGCTGCGTGGCCCCCACTTCGTCGTGATTGTTTCGGACGAGATTTACAACCACCTCTCAACGGTGGTCGTGGTACCGTTTTCCAGCCATACTCGCCCAGCCGAACTCCACCCCGAGACCAGTATTCTCGGACGACGGACACGAGCAATGGTTGAGCAGGTGCGCGTCCTTACGAAGCAACGCCTCGGCCAGTACGTAGGAACGCTTAGCGGCACCGGCGTTATGGGCGAGATCGACCAACAATTGCGACAGTTGCTCGCTCTTGGGCAGGACCACTTCGACCACGAAGCCGACTGAGCTCAAGGTGAGGGTTAGCGGTGACCTTCTTCTGGCAACTTGTACCTGATGGCGATCACTGATGTTTGCCAAGAAGATCGGGTGCCAGAGCCAAGGTCACGCCGCCGGGATTGTTCGCTGTTGGGGTTACAATTAAAGGACATGTCGGCGTCTGTGCCTCGCCAGTAGTATGGGCGAACGGCCGTTCGCCCCTACGGTGACTGCAACAACCACGTATGCCTTTCCTAAACCGTCCTCTAGCGCCCCGACCTCGCCTGCCCGGCAGGGATCACCTGGACCGAGGCCGCCTTCAGGGTTCCCCCGCTATCTCGCTCCCCCATCACCAGCACGCTCTGACCGGCTTTCACGTCTTGTAGCGAGCCATCGGCCATCTTTCTTAATGCGGTCGTGCTGCTCAGCTTAACCTTGGTCGATGCGCCAGCCTGGGTCTTGACCGTAATGATATCGCCGGAAGCCGCCTCGATAGCGCCCGCCACCATAGAGCCACGCTGAGCCTGCATTCCCTGCCCCCTGGTCTGCGGCGCTCCCTGTTGGCCGCTTTGCTGGCCGCCGCGTTGGCCGCTGCTCTGATTCTGGGCGCGCGTGGCGCCTGGCGCCAGTTGGCCCATCATCCCACCCACCAATCCTCGCGCGGCCTCCAGGGCGCCAACTTCGATGGAAACGGCGGCAAGACTGCCGTCCGCCTCCTGCTCACCCGTGGCGACGATCGTATCTCCGACCTTGAGGTCAATAGCCTTGATATCGGCAGTTTTCTGAACCCTGGTCTCGCCGCTAACCGCCACCTGAACCTGTCCGCTCTGCGCTACGAGAACAAAGCCGCTAGAGCTGACGCTGTCCACTGTCCCCAGAATTCCTCCCACGCCACCGAACTGGGTCGCTAGTTCGCTCGGTGCGCTATTGGAATCGGCCGCTCTAGCCTGCTGAGATGCAGCCACCGCCTGAGCGCCATTATTCCCGCTCCACCTATCTTGCAGGGCGCCAGCGCCAGCCCCAACTCCCAGACCGACTACGATCACACCTACGAGAGAAACTAAGAACCGACCTTTCATTCAAACCTCCTCCCTACGGCCAATAATGGTCGTAGAACAGCGTATCGTACAGCGCCTTGCCGACCGCGCAGACGGCAATGATCACCGCAACCGGCAG
This sequence comes from Chloroflexota bacterium, assembly GCA_016190625.1. Lineage (GTDB taxonomy): Bacteria > Chloroflexota > Dehalococcoidia > JACPQF01 > JACPQF01 > JACPQF01. The sequence continues at coordinate 18,226 of JACPQF010000122.1, forward strand.
CCGAACGAGATGCAGAAGGCCGCCCGCGGGTGTGAAATCCAGCAGCCAGGCCACGACTAGGGCGATGACCAGTCCCAGCCAGACTCTGCGCAGAAAGCGTAAAGCTATGCGCCGCATGCCCCTCCTCGGACGGTTGCATTGGCCACGGGCTATTCATAGCGAAGGGCATCAATCGGATTGAGCCGGGCAGCGCGAGTAGCCGGATAGATGCCGAAGAACAATCCCACCCCCGCAGACACTCCGCAGGCCAGCGCGATGGCGCTCAAGGTGATCTCGGTTTGTAAACTCTGCCCGCCCAGGTCGATGGCCGAAATGGCCCTCGACGAGCCCCAACCCAGAAGAATGCCTATCGCCCCCCCGATGACGCTCACGACTATGGCTTCGACGAGGAACTGGGTGAGCACATCTCGCCATTTGGCGCCCACGGCTTTTCGAATGCCGATCTCGCGGGTTCGCTCGGTAACCGACACCAGCATGATGTTCATGATCCCGATGCCACCCACCAGCAAGGATATGCCGGCGATGCTGCCGAGGAGGATCGTCATGATCCCGGTGATCTGGTTGGCGGTGGACAGCATGTCATCCTGGCTGCGGATGGTGAAATCGTCCTGAGCCGCGCGGTGTCTCTGGCGAAGTAGCTCGCCGATCTCCTGGATAGCCTGATCGAGCAGCTTCTCGTCGGACACCTGCACGTTGATGGTTGAGACGTTGTTGGTTCCGCGCACTGTCCTTTGAACTGTGATCTTCTTGAACATCGTCGTTATGGGAACGAAGATCATGTCATCCTGGTCACCCATCGCCGTGGCACCCTTGCTTTCCATCAAGCCAATCACCCGCAAAGTAACACGCCGGTTGCCCATTCCCACGCTAATCTGTTGGCCCAGCGGGTCCTGTTCCCCGAACAGGCTGTCGGCTACCTTGCTTCCCAATACGGCGACCGACGAGGCCGAGTCCACATTGGCCTTGGAGATGAACTCGCCGACGGCGGGATAGGAGTTCCTCACGTCCTGGTACTCTGCCGTCACCCCCGTGATCCTCGTCGAGGCGTTCTGTCCGTTGGCAATGACCTGCATAAATGTGTTCCACACTGGCGCTACAAGAGCCACGGAAGGCGCATTCGCCGGGTCGGCGATGGCCAGAGCGTCGTCATAAGTCAGGGTTGCGGCGCTTCCCTGCGCCGTTCGCACACCCTGATTCTGAGTGGAACCCGGGCTGATGAAGAGGAGGTTTGTTCCCATTCCCCGGATTTGAGAGGTGATCATAGCCTGAGCGCCCTGGCCGATGGACATGAGGGCGATTACGGCGCCGACGCCGATGACCATGCCAAGCATGGTAAGAGCCGCCCGAAGCTTATTGGCCCGCAGCGCTCGCAAAGCTATCCGGATACATTGCGCAAGGCCCATCCCTTAGTCCTCCCCTTTGGGCAGAGAGGCCAGAACTTCCTCCGCCATCAGATGTCTACGCACCGCTTCGTCCGAGGTTATCCGACCGTCCCGCACCTGAATGATGCGGTTGGTGTGAGCGGCGATGTCGGCCTCGTGGGTCACGAAGATCACCGTTATGCCATCCTCGACGTTTAGACGTTGGAAAATCGCCATTATCTCCTCGCTCGACCGGGTGTCGAGGTTCCCCGTAGGCTCGTCCGCCAGTATGATCGTCGGCCGGTTGACCAGCGCCCGGGCAATGGCCACTCGCTGCTGCTGGCCGCCAGACAACTGGTTTGGCTTGTGATGAACCCGGTCGGCGAGGCCGACGCGGCCCAGAGCTTCGAGGGCGCGACTGCGCTTGTTCGTCGCGCCAGCGTAAATCAGCGGTAGCTCTACGTTGTCGAGAGCCGCGGTGCGCGGCAAAAGGTTGAAGGTCTGGAAAACGAAGCCGATCTTCTTGTTTCTCACGGCCGCCAGCTCGTCGTCCCCCAATTTCGACACCTCTTGGCCGTCCAGCCAGTACTTGCCCGAGGTCGGCTGGTCCAGGCAGCCGAGAATATTCATCAACGTCGACTTGCCCGATCCCGACGGTCCCATGATCGCGATCAGCTCCCCCGACCTCACCTCACAAGACAAACCGCGCAGAGCGTGCACCTCCACGGCGCCCGTCTTGTACACTTTGCTCAGGCCATCGACTCTGATTGCCAGCTTATCGCTCCGCATTAGCGGCCTCCCCTTATGATAACCCCTCCGCCCATGCCGCCGGGAGGCCCACCAAAGCCGCCCATGCCGCCGACGCGCGGCTGACTTGTCGTAGTCGTGGGTATCACGACCAGCTCACCTTCCTCGAGGCCGCCGGCTATCTCCGTGGATTGGTCGTTGCTCATGCCCACCCTTACCTGTCGCTGCTCCGGCTTGCCGTCGACCAGAACCTCGACCCAGCGATTCCTGCCCGTGGTGCGAACGGCCCGGTTCGGCACGACGAGGACGTTGTTCTTTTGCTCGACCACGACGCTAACACCGACCGACATCCCGCCTTTCAGCGCCGAGACTGATGACGGATCGAGGCTCAGGGAAACCGGGTAGGTGGATACGCCCTGTTGGATGGTCGCGCTGGGAGCAACGGTAGCCACCTTGCCGGTCAGCCGGGCGTTGGGCAGTGCATCCAAGGTGTACGCCACGGACTGTCCAGACAAGATCTTGGGAACGTCCATTTCATCTACCGAGGCGTCAATCCTCACCGACGCCGGGTCGACGAGGACGACCAGCGCTGCCCCGCTTCCCACCTGCTCGCCGGGGTTACCTCCAAGTGACAGTACCATGCCATCAAACGGCGCCTTGAGCTTGGCGTTGTCGAGATTGAGTTGAGCCTGGGCTAGCGACGCCTGCGATTGCTTGACTTGTTCCTGAGCGATGGCGATGTCGATTTCGGCCGCTCCCTGCATCTTATCGTTGAGCGCCTTCTTGGCGTTGTGAACGCTGGCCTCCGCCGCCTTGATCTGGTCCGGCGTGGAAGCCGCCGTCTTTTGATTGTAGGCGGCGAGGGCGCTCTCGTAATCTATGGTCGCTTGCTCTAGCGTCGTTGCCTCAGGCCGAGACCCAATGTCGCCTCGCCAGCCAACCCTGTCATAGGCCGTTTGAGCTGACAGCAGGGCAATGCGGGCCTTTTCTACTGCTGCCTTCGCTACCGTGAGGTCATCCTGGCTCGGGCCGGCGAGCAGTTGATTGTACTTTGCCACGGCGCTATCGTAGGTGGCCTGCGCCGCCGCGACCTCCTCGGCTTTGGGCGGGGTGGTGAGCTGCTGCACCTTTAGTTTGCTGAGATTCAGCGAAGACTGCGCCTGTGCGAGGCTTATCTCCAGATCGGAGGTGTCGAGGCTGGCGAGCACCTGACCCTGCTTCACGGCATCGCCGACCTTGACATTGAGCTCTTTCAGTCGGCCAGCCGACTTGAAAGATAGTTTGGCTTGCGTCGCGGGCACGACGCTTCCCGTCGTGTTCACCGTCGCCACAAGATTCCCTCTCTGAACTTCCACCGTCTGCAGGCGCGTGGTCGCCGCTTTGGCCGACGAGGCAGCTCTGCTGCCATATCCCACGTAGCCAACCGCAACCGACAACAAACCGGCGATGACGAGAACCGCGACTTGCGAACGCTTCATAGGACCCCCCTCTCCCGACATGTTCCTCGATTAGGCATTCTAATCACAGGCTGTGAAGAACTCGTGAAGTCTCTCTGAAAACATCGTGATTGCGAGACCACTTGTAGGTCAGCGGCCTTCAAGGGCTGCTATCCCTTGCCTGGCCATGGTCTGACCCGAATTCAGGGCAAGGGCCTTCTGGAACCTCTCCTTGGCCTCGGGATAGCGCCCGAGGTAGTAGTAGCACCAGCCCAGCCCTGCCTGACCTTCCGCATTGCCGGGTTGAAGGTCCACAAGGCGCTCGAAAGCCGTTTTCGCCAGGTTGTAGTCCTTCCCAAAGTAATGAGACCATGCAAGATAGCTAAGCGCCTGCGTATAGGCCCCATCGACTTCCACCGCCTTGGCGAATTGGGCCGCCGCCTCCGCGTAATCTTGGTTGTTGTAGTGGAGCAGACCGAGACTGTAGTAAGACCGGGGATTGGCCGGCTCGAGCTCGATAGCTTTCTGATATTGGACTGCCGCCAGATCGTCTTTCTTCTGACTTCGATACACCGACCCGAGGTCGAGATAGATGTAGCTGAAATAGGGGTTCAAGGAAATGGCCTTTTGGTAGGCGGCGATCGCTCCCGCTTGGTCGCCCGTGCTCGCCAACACGTAGCCGAGGTTCCGCTGGGCATCGATGCTCGAAGGCGACATCTCCACGGCTTTTGTCACCAACTCCACGGCCTTCGGGTACTGCCCGATGTCGGCATACACCTCCGCCAGAAAGGCGTGAGCCTCGGCGCTGTCCGGTGCGAGCTGAATTGCTTTCTGGGCCGCCTGCAGCCCCTTGTCTAGGTCTCCTCGCCAGTCGTAGGCCATAGCAAGGTTGGCCCAGGCCTCGGCGCTGGCCGGATTAGCCTCGACCGCCTTCTCCCCATAGGCGATGGCCTCCGCCAGGCGGTTCAATAGTGTGGCGGTCTTGCTCAGGCGGGCGTGGGCCAGGGCGTCATCTGGCTTGTTCTCGGCGGCCTTCTTGTAGGCGTCGAAGGCGAGCGCGAACTTTCCCCCGGCGTATAGTTGATTCGCCTGCGACATCGCATCCATGACCGTCTGCCCTGGCGCCTCATTCGTGAGTGGCGGCGCCTCGGACTGGTAACGGACCAGGTAGATGGTGGTTATGACGGCAGTCGTGCACGCGGTAAGAAGAGCGACGACTAGGCGGTTTGGCTTCCTCTTGCGCCTCAGATCCATGCGAGCCTCCGGCCCCGGTTTGGCACCAATTATAGCACCACCAGTCAATAACTGGACTTGCGCGGTCCCACCACGGAGGCACGGAGACACGGAGATTTCTCTTTTTGGTTGAGAGACAAGAGCTGGATGAGATTGAACGCGGCGCATCGACGGCGGACGAGACCAAAGGATTCCTCCGTGCCTCCGTGTCTCCGTGGTGCAAAACGTCCCTCACGGCGTGACTCCTGTCAATAACAGGAGTTACGCCGTGGTCTCCATTATCGTTTGGATTGGACACGGTCAGTGTAGGGCAAAGCATTCGATTGCACTAAGTTTTTGTTGTGCGTTGTAGTTTCTTGAATACCTGCTTGCGTGCCTTGCCAATCAGCGAAATCCAAGAATCGGCGTAGTCAGTGGTTCAGACGGTTCTTTGCCAGCGCTACCCGCTTGCCGTAGGAGGGATGATCGTAAAGGAGGAATTCCACCCATGCAGCCGGCGAGGCCTCGCCCAGGTTCTGGTCCACGAGCTTGGTCATCATGCTGGTAAAGGCCAGCGGATTGTTGGTCATGTCCAGGGCGTAAATGTCGGCGGCGGTCTCTATCCGGCGGCTGTAGGCGTTGGTAACCGGCATGGTGGCGAAGGCGAAGGCGCCGACGACGAGGGCGAAGAGGGGGAAGGCCGCCACGTCGTAGATGCCGGCGAATCCGAAGGCTCGCACTCCCCAAGCAAGGACGAGGGAGGCGAGGTAGAAGGCGACGAGGGTGGTGACGGACTGGAGGGCGATGCCCTTAACGATGTCGCCGTGGACGTGATGCCCGAGCTCGTGGGCCAGCACGACCTCGATCTCGTCGCCACCGTAGCGGTCCACCAGGGTGTCGGTCAGGACGATTCTCCGCGTGTTTCCCAGCCCCATCAGCGCGGCGTTTGCGGCAGTGCCTTTGGCGCTCATATTCATGGTGAAAACCCCCCGCACGCGCGTTCCGGCGCGCGAAGCCAGGTCGGTCAGCCGTTTGGCCAGCGCTTCGTCCTTAACGGGAGTGAGTTTGAAGAAGAGAGGAAGTATGAGCACGGGTGCCAGATTGGCCAGAACCACCGTGAATAGGAGCATGGCAGCCGCAGCCAGGACCCACCAGATAGTGGGAAACCGTTCGAGCAACCAGTAAAGAACCTCCAGCCCCGTCACGGCGAAAACCAGGGTCAGGCCAAAGCCCTTGAGGGCGTCCAGAAACCATAATAAGAAGCTCTGCGTCAGCAGGCCGTAGCGTTTAGAGAGCACGTAGCCGCCGTAGACGGCCAGCGGCGCCATCACCAGACTGTAGATGGCCACGAAAGCAGCGGCGTATAGGCCCACGGCTAGAAGAGCGGAGGCTGGCAACACGCTGCGAAAGCTTGCCGAGAGCCCGCTAACCAGGACGACGAGCAACAGCAACGCCCCCAGGCCGAGATCGACGAAGAACAACTGGTGGCGAATGCGAGCGTATTCTCTTGCTTTTTCCTGCCTCGCGGCGTCCGGTTGGTCTGCCATTTCCAAGCTCAAATCGCTTCCTTCACTTTTCGTGCCATGGATCGAGTCATCCCCACCACGGCGGCCAACTCGTCGATCGAGGCCTCGCGGATGGCCTTGAGGGAGCCGAAGTGACGTAGCAGCGCCTGTTTGCGACGGGGGCCGATGCCCGGTACGTCGTCGAGGGCGGAATTGAAAGACTGCCGGCGATGGACCGACCGGTGGTAGGAAATGGCGAAGCGGTGGGCCTCATCCCGAATACGCTGGACCAGGTAGAGGCTCTGAGAGTTGCGGGGCAAGAGCAGGGGCTCTCTGGTCTCCGGCATGAAGATCTCCTCGTTCTCCTTGGCCAGTGAGACGGTCGTCACGGACTCCATGCCGAGATCGCGCATAACTTCGAGGGCGGCGTTCAACTGCCCCTTGCCGCCGTCGACGATAACCAAGTCGGGAAGGATAGCCCAATCGTTATCCGATTTGGCGGCCGCGAGGTTCTCTCTGCCAGCCTTGGACTCCTCTCCCAACTGTAGGGGCGTCCTTCCACCGAAGGACGCCCCTACAGGATTGTTGACACGGCCGTTCGCCCCTACGGCGTTGTCGACCACCTCGCCCCGTAAGGCCCCGCTGCTGTTCGCCCCTACGGGTTTGTCGACACGGCCATTGGCCGCACCAAACCGGCGGAAACGGCGGCGGAGAACCTCCTGGAGCATGGCGTAGTCGTCGGGACCCTCGACCGTCTTGATCTTGAACCGGCGATAGTGGGCCGGCTTGGGCTGTCCGTTCTCGAAGACCACCATGCTGCCCACCGACGCCGCTCCCTGAATGTTGGAGATGTCATAGCACTCGATGCGGACCGGCCCCTCCTTTGGCAGGATCGACAGGCCCAAATGGTCCTGCAACTCCTGAATGGCGCCGACGGTCTTGTCCCTATCCGCCAGCCACTTGGCTCGCATTTGCTCGAGAGCCTGGCTGGCGTTCTCGGCCACCATATCGATGAGCTTTCTCTTCTCGCCCTGTTTGGGAACAGAAACCGTCACCTTGCCACCTTTTCGGTCCTTTAGCCAGCGCTCGATGATCCTCGACTCGTCGATCTGGCTCTGGAGGAGGACCTGGGAGGGGACGAAGGTCGCAGAGGTGTAGAACTGCTTGACGAAGCTCGTCAGGATCTCTTTGGCGTCTTCTTCCTGCGTTCCCTGCAGGATGAAGTGCTCCCTCCCGACCAGCTTGCCCGACCGCACGAAGAAGACCTCCACGCAGGCTTCTCCGTCGTTTCTGGCGAAGGCTATCACGTCCTGGTCGGTAGCCCTCGTCGACACGATCTTCTGGCGCTCGACCACTCTGTCGACGGCCCTGATCTGGTCCCGGAGGAAGGCCGCTCTCTCGAACTGGAGTTTGTCCGATGCCTCTTCCATCTTGCGCTTCAGGTCGCGGACTACAAGATCCTGCTTGCCTTCGAGGAAGAGAACAACCTGCTGGATGACGTCGCGATACTCCTCCTTGCTGGCCGCGCCGAAGCAGGGGCCAAGGCAGCGATGGATGTGGAAGTTGAGGCAGGGCCGGGGGTCGGCGCCGGTGATGTTCTTGTTGCACGCCCGGTAGGGGAACAGCTTCTTCAGTAGCTCCAGGGTCTTGCGCACCGAGCCGCTATCGGCGTATGGTCCGAAGTAACGGGCGCCATCCTGCTCGACTCGCCTGGTAATGGCCACTTTGGCCCAGTCCTCGTCGGCGTCGATCCGGAGATAGGGGTAGTTCTTGTCGTCCTTCATCAGGACGTTGTAGTGTGGCCTGTGCTTCTTGATCAGCGTGCACTCGAGGATGAGGGCTTCCAGCTCCGTGTCCGTCACGATGAACTCGAAGTCCGCGATCCTCTGTACCATGCTGCCGGTCTTGGGCGTCAGTCCTGCCAGGGAGCCAAAATAGGAGCGAAGCCGGTTGCGCAGCTTCACGGCCTTGCCGACGTATAGTACGTTGCCCCCAGCGTCCTTCATCAAGTAGACGCCAGGCAGGAGCGGCACGGCCTTGAGCTGTTCCTGAAAACGCTTCGTTACCATAACGGACTAATTTTAGCACAGGGGTGCGATAGCTGTCAGCGGTGAGAGGTCAGCCATCAGCTTAGTGTTGACCGCTGACCGCTCATGCCTTTTCTCACCTCTTCAGCGTGACGTAGCTTCTCATGGATATGTAGGGTCGGGTGATGTAGCCAAAGGGATAGCTGAAGAGATGGACCAGTTTGGTAAAGGGCAGATAGGCGAAGAAGATAAGGGCGACGATCATATGCAGCTTGACGATGAACGGCACGCCAGCGACTAAGTCACTGCTGGGCCGCAAGGTGAAAAGGCCGCCAAACCACGGGCCAACGGAGTAAGACACCCCAAAAGCCAGTGATATGGCGGAATGATACAGGCCGAGCCCCGACAAGAGGATCAGGAAAGCGAGAACGATGAAGTCTTCGGCCGTGCTCATGGCTCGCACTTGCGGCATAGTGAGCCTGCGGACAAAAGCCCAGACGGCGCCGTACAGCAAGAGCATGCCCCCAAACATTCCGGCCCACCGGAACACGTCGACCAATGCGGACCAATTAACCGCGCCGCCGACAAACCCCAACAAGTGGAAGGTGAGCACGGTGATGATGCCCCAGTGCAGGCATAAGGCGGCGGGCCCGATGGAAGCCCGCCCGAAAAAGCCCGTCGACCGGGTGGTCCACATCAGGTCCCCCCGGGCGCTCCAGGCCAGTTTGCCCCTGAAGGCGGTCTTGACGCCGGTAAAGGCCCGATACGCCGATCCGCCGATGAACAGGAGAATGGTGATGTACGGCAGTGCGATGAAAAAGAAGTTCTCAACCATGGCTTGCCACCCCCTCCATTTCGGTTCGCAGATCCAGTTTCAATACTCTTTCCAGCGCGTCCAGGAGAAAATGGTACGGTGTCTTCAAGTCGTCCAACCTGGAGCGAATAGGCGGTAGACAGGGCAGGACATACTCCTTGACGAGTTTCTCCTTAATAGGATCCTTCGACTCCGCCGCCAGGGAGAGGAACTCCACCATCAGCGGCAGGTAATCCGGCAACTCTTTTCCGTTCGGCGTCAGCCCGAGATGGCGGTAAATGCCGAGCAGTTCGATCATATACTCGTTTCTGTCGGAAACGCCGGCCCCGGCGCAGGTTTGCGGCTCCTCGAAGACGTGACTCCCCATATAGAGGGAGCATTGGGGATCGAGCTCGAACAGGTCGACGTACTCCTCCTCGGAGACAGGACTCTCCAGAAAACGGGAAAGCAGGGCAGCGCCCTCTCCGTCTACGCCATTCAGTCCCGCGATCGCCTCTTCGGCCCTCCTTCGTGACGCTGCCGTATCGATATCCTGCGGACTGCACCATAGCTCGGCGATGGCGCCGTAAGCCTCCCGCAACACCTGAGAAACCTCACTCATAGCTCTTCTCCGGATTGTGATGCGACTTGTGGTAGCTCTTTCGCCTCTTCATGGCCGTCCAGGGGCCCATGGCAGCAAATCCGGCAAACCCCCGCTCGGTGTAGGGGCTGATGTCGGCCGCCTCCCGCCTGGTGTTGGGCACCACGAAGCGTTCGTTGTAGAAGGCGAGGGACAGGGCGCGCACAATGCCCTCCGCATCCTCTTCCGTCAAACCCACCTTCTTTAGTACGCCGACGTCAGGCTTTCCCTCTACCCTGATGCTTCTCTGGTAATGCCTTATGGCGAGCTGCCTCATGAGGGACTTCTTTACCTCGTCCTCGTTCCCCGCGGCAAACATGCTCGCCAGGTATTTGATAGGGACTCTGAGCTTGTCCAACTCGTCCAGGCCTATGAGCACGCCTTCTGGTTTGGCCATGTCAAAAACATCCGTGCCGCTGGGGGAATCCTGGCCAGCGGCGGTGATGACCGGACTGAGAGGTGGCAGGTAGAAAAGGCTAGGCATGGTCCTGAACTCAGGATGGAGGGGGAGCGCCAGCTCCCATTTCTTGAACAGTTTATACACCGGCGAATGCTGGGCCGCGTCGAGCCAATCGTCGCTGATGCCACTTTCTCTGGCCTTTTCTATCACTTCGGGGTCGGAAGGATCCAGTATGACGTTCCGTTGGGCTCGCACCAGGCTCTCGTCGTCGGCCAGCGCCGCCCCCTGTACCCGGTCCATATCGTAAAGCACGACACCCAGAGAGCGGATCTTACCCACGCATGAGTGAAAGCACATGGGGGGCAGACCGGACTCTACTCTCGGGTAGCAAAGAATGCATTTCTCCATCTTGGCGGAGACCCAGTTGTAAAAGGGCTTCTTGTAGGGGCAAGAGGAGATGCAATAGCGCCAGTTGCGACAGCGGACCTGGTCGATGAGAACTATGCCATCCTCCTCTCTCTTGTAGGCGGCGCCGGAGGGGCAGGCGGCCACGCAGGCGGGATTTAGGCAGTGGTTGCAGATGCGCGGAAGGTAGAAGTAGAACACGTCCCTGAGCCGTAGATAGGCGTCCTGCTCCTCCTTGCTTATCCCCTCGAAGTTCACGTCGTGTTTTCCTGTGATGTGGGTTCCTCCGGCGTTGTCCTCCCAGTTGACGCCCCAAGTAAGGGGGATATCCTCCTGCTCGGTGACCATGGACTTGGGCCTCGCTACGGGCTGCTGGGTTAGCTGCTCGGTAGTGTGCAGATCATCGTAGGTAAAGGTGTAGACATCTTTTCCGTAGTAGTCGGCCATCTCCGGCATGTGGGGGTTGAAGAACAGGTTGAGCAGTCTATACGGTTTGCCACCGTAGCGGAGCGCTAGCTTCTTCTCTTTGTTAACCCAACCGCCTTTCCACAGGTCCTGGTTCTCCCACCGCTTAGGAAAGCCAATGCCCGGTTTTGTCTCCACGTTGTTCCACCACATGTATTCGGCGCCTTCACGGTTGGTCCATACGTTCTTGCAGGCCACCGTGCAGGTGTTGCAGCCAATGCATTTCTCGAGATTAAACGTCATACCATACTGCGCTTTTACTCTCATCGTTCTCTCCAATCTACGAATTCGGCAGCCTGCTCAGCTCTTCTTCTCGATAGACGACGCCGTTCTTCTCCGTCAGGGGCATCTTGCGTATGAGCACCCCGTGGTCTCTCTCAGATGGGCTGGTTCCCCAGTAGTTGACGTAGTAGCTGAACTGGGCATAGCCGCCGATCATGGTGTGGGGGTTCATCAGTATCCTCGTGGTCGCGTTGTTATTCCCTCCCCGCAGATCGGAGCAGTTGCGTTTTTTGGCGAGAGGTGAGAAAGGAACGTTCATGTGGCGCTCCACCTGATGGTAAGTAATAGCCATATTCCTCGGCACTTGATGGCTGGTCACCGCCCTCACGACCTCGATGCCGTTTTGGCAATACATTTCCACCCAGTCGTTGTCGGTTACGTCGATCTCTTTGGCATCGTCCGGGTTGAGCCACACGGTAGGACCGCCCCGAGATAACTGCATCATGGGCCAGTGGTCGCGGAAGGAGCTATGAATTTGCCACTTCCCGTGGGGCGTGATGAAGCGAAACACCTTGGACTTGGCTTCCGAGGTTTGCAAATCTATATCGCCGATCGCCACCATGTCCAAGGGAGGCTTGTTGGTTGGCAGGGCCTCTCCCAGCTCCCGCAGACCCTGGTGATCGTAGTATATCTCCTGCCTCCCCGAGAGGGTATGCCACGGCTTCAGTCGCTCTACGTTCATGGTCCATGGTCCAAAGGTCCGCTGTTTGCCGCCCTCATGGCTGAGGATGGCGCTCCACTGGGGTGTAGTGTGAATTCTTCGCGGCTGGGATATGATGTCTTTGTAATGGACCTTTCTGTTCTTGACTTCTTGCACCAGGTCGGCCAGCGGGAGACCCACTTTCTTTTCCATTTCCTTGAAGAACATCCACGCCAGCCGCCCGTTGAGCTCGGGGGAAATCTGGAGGATGAGCTCACAGGCCTGCTCCGGCTTCTCGAAGTAGACCCGTCCATCTCTTACATCCAGGTTTTCATTGGCCTTGAGCTCTTCCTCCACAATGGGTGTCAGGTCGGTGTACTGCCCTTTGGAGCCATAGCCCTTGGGCTGACAGACGAGGGGTCCTAATGACACCAGCCTATCGTAGGTCTTCGTGTAGTCTCTCTCTACGATGGCGATGTTAGGGAAAGTCTTGCCCGAGACGGGCTCTGCGTCTCCCTTTCGCCAGTCCTTTATCTCGCCCAAGGGTTGGGCAAGCTGATCGGAGCTGTCCATCAGCAGAGCGTTCATCACCACGTCTTTGAAGGGCTCTGGGAAGTACTTCTTGGCGAGTTCGGAGAATTTCTTGGCAATAATCTTGAACGCTTCCCAGTCGTGCTTGGCTTCCCAGGGCGGCTGGGTGGCAGGCGTCAAGGGATGGATGAAGGTGTGCATGTCACCGAAGGTGACGTCGTATTTCTCGTACCAGAAGGCGGCGGGAAGAACCACGTCGGAATAGTTGGCGGTGGAATCCATGCGGATGTTGAGGTTCACCAACAAATCTAGTTTGCCTACGGGTGACGGTTCTTGGCCGTTTATCTCCTTGATTAGGCCCTTCGCCGGCTCCTTCTCCCAGAGAACGTTATTGTGGGTGCCGAGGAAATGCTTGAGAGCCAACTCGTGCCCCCGCATGCTCGTCCCTATGAGGTTTCCCCGGTATACGGTTAGCACTTTGAGATGGTTCTCCGGCGCATCGACGTTGTGGATGGCAAAGTTCAGCTTGCCTTCTTTGAACTGCTTCACGATCCAGTCTTTAACCTCTGCATCGGTCTTACAGCCGGCCTGAAGGGCTTCCTGATAGACGCGGATCGGGTTCTTCCCATCGAGCTGAGGAAAGAATGGCAACCAGCCCGATCTCACCGCCAAAGCGTTCATATCGGCAGCGTGGTTGTATTCCGGCAGTTTTTGGGCTCCCGCCGCCCACTGCGTGTCTAGGGACATGGAGTCGTATTTCCACTGGCCGGTGTGGAAATACCACAAAGAAGTGGAATTCATCATGCGAGGAGGCTTCGTCCAATCGAGGCCAGCGCCGAGATTGACAAAGGCGGCATGTAGCCGGGTGTGCTGCGTGCCAACGTAGTGGTTGAAGTTGCCACCGTTTACGCCGTTGCAGCCGCAGAGGGCAAGCATCACTGCCTCGCTGCGATAGTACAGTGAGGCGCCATGGTAAAAGTGCTGCAACCCCGGACCGGTTATGAACAGTGATTTCCCTTTTGTCTTTTCGGCGTTTTCCGCAAACTCTCTTCCCACCCGCATTGCCAGGTTTCTACTCACCCCCGTCTGCGCTTCCTGCCAGGCGGGCGTGTACGGCTTAGGATCGTCGTAATCCGCGGGATAATCTCCGGCTAATCCTCTTGATACTCCTGCCTGTGCCATCAGGAGGTCAAAAGCGGTGGTCACCAGCAATTCCTCGTTCTTCGCCTGAACTCTTCGGGCGGGTACTTGGCGCCAGAGCTCTTTTGCCTTCTGCCCTTTGCCCTGTGTCTTTCCCAGGTTAATGCTGAAAGTATCGGTAAAGTCGCTGAACGAGACCATCGCCTTCTCGTCGTGCTTTCCAAGAAGGGTGAGGAGAGGATCGAAATCCTCCTTGGTGACGGCGTTCTTGAGCTGGAGGTTCCAGTTGCCGGTTGGCTCCTTCTCCCAGCGGAAGCCGATGGAGCCGGTGGGAAGCTGGAGTTTTCCGTCGCCGTCCGTCATCAGCAGCTTCCAGTCGGCGCTTTCTTCGCCGGCGTAGGTGTCGATATCAGACGCCCGCAGGAACCGTCCCATCCGATAACCTTCCCCGTCTTTTTCCAGAACCACGAGGAAAGGCAGATTTGTGTACTGCTTTGCGTAATCGGTGAAATAGGGGACTTCCCGATCGGCATAGAACTCCTTCAAGATCACGTGAATGCAAGCCATGAGGAAGGCGCCATCGCTGCCGGGCACGACCGGTACCCAGGTGTCGGCATACTTAGCCACATCCGAGTAATTGGGCGATATGACTACCACCTTTGTTCCCCGGTATTTTGCCTCGGGGAGGAAATGGCAGTCGGCAGTGCGGGTCATGTTCAAGTTGGTACCCGCCACGATCCAGTACGTCCCTTGATACCAGTCAGAGCTTTCGCAATTCTCCGTCTGGTCACCGAACATCGAAGAAGAAACGTGGGGCAGGTCGTGATACCACTCGTAATAGCTGCAATATATGCCGCCAAGAAGGTTGTTGTACCTGGCGCCAGAAATGAAGCTGAGTAGGCTCATGGCGGGGATGGGGGAAAAAGTTGCCATGTGGTCGGCTCCATATTTCTTGATCGTGTAGATCTGCGCCCCGGCGATCAGCTCCACCGCCTCGTCCCATGTGACTCTTTTCCATCCTGCCTTGCCCCTAGCGGATTTGTATTCTCTCGACCTCTCGTCATTCTCTACGATACTCGCCCATGCCTCGACAGGATCCTTGCCGTCTTTGCGCTCCTCGTGATAGTAGTCCCACAGGGCCTTACGGATATAGGGGTACTTCGGCCTCAGAGGGCTGTAAGGATACCATGAGGCGGTCATACCCCTCTGGCAACCCCTTGGCTCGACGTTGGGGATGTCGGAGTCGATTTGGGGATAATCCGTCTTCTGGAGCTCCCAGCAGATCAGCCCATCTTTGACAAAGACCTCCCAGCTACAGGCCATAGAACAGTTCACCCCATGGCCTGTCCTCACACTGTAATCGTACGACCACCTATTCCGGTAGAAGTCCTCCCATGAGCGGGAGTCACCGGTCAGGTTGAACCATTTGCTATTCACGGCCTTACCTCCACCCTTTTGTTTCCCACGATTAGCCCCGTTAGAGTGAGCCCTACGATGACTAGCAGACCTATCGCCAATGTGGGAACTAATTGGGCGGGTCGGGCCGCTGCCGGCGCTGTCTCCGCAGTTTTCAGATAGGCGATGACCGCCTCCGTTTGCTGCTCCGTCAACCCGAGGTCTGGCATGGACATTCCGAATTTTTCCAGGTTGGCCTTGGCAGTGGGATCGTTTTTGGCCTTGAGCACCGAAGGGGACAGAATTTGGGTTTTCAGCCACGCTTCTTCCCTTCTGGCAATTACGCCCTTTAGGTCGGGACCGACCAGCTGCCGCCCGATGGCATGGCAGGTAGCGCACTTTTGGCCGAAGATAGCTTTGCCCTCGAGCGCGGGACCGTCCCCTTCGCCTTGCGAGCTGGCGCTTGTGGCAGCAAGCGCCCAGACCGTGACAATAAGCAAGAACACCAGACTCCCTGCGAGTCCCCTCTGCCAAAGGTTTCCTCGACGATGCATGGTTACTCCTCCCCTAGTAGCGTTGGCGTTTTCGCGCCGCAGGCGCGAGTATTGGTACGAACCCGTTTGAGGACGGGACGCCCCTTTTCATCCTCGGCTGCGCCTCAGCGAGGCATGAATGGCTGCCTGGCTTCCTCTGACGAACCAACAGTTTGTGCCATATGCTCTCCTTGAGCGATCTTGATTTGGGACGCCCTTCGATTGACACAAGGCTGCTATTACCTAATTGAACATGAGACTTCGAGGGGGAAACCCTGGACTGTAGCGCAGTCTATCAGAGGGAGCCCCTTGCGTATGTGACTAAAGTCACATTTTGATGACCAAGCTACCATCCAGCGTCTCTCGCCAGAATAAGGAAACGCCGATCTGGCTTTTGAGAAAAACTGCTATGCCAATGCTCTCAGGTACCACACCCGTATCAATGTCCTCATCATGGCCCCACGGACGAAGTCTCGCCAACGTCCGTGCAGCTAGCTAGATCTGACGACGGCAATATGACTAGCCGAACATACGACTAATCGAGAGCTGCGATACCTTCCGGAATAGAAAATAAGACATAGATACTATAACGGGATCATTCTGTCAGGATAGATAGGGAAACCAAGTAAGATCGGCCTCGGGAATCTTTTAGCTGCCTAACTGCGGCATATCTGATGTCTTGCTGGCAACAAGAAGGCGCCGTGATCCTGGACCTGGCAAAGCGGTTGGGCGGAAAAGCGACCGGGCCAGCTTCACCTACTAAGCTGGCCCGGTGCCTTGGAGGGAGGGAGATATCGACATCATTGGTATAATCTGTCTAAATAGTCCGGCGCCGAAGATGTTGCCAGACCTACTCGGTTTCCGAAACCGAGTAGGTCTGTTGCACTGACCGGGCGCTCGGGCAACATCAATGATGCCGGATTGCTTAGCCCCAGTGAGCTGCTGCTCACCCCGCCCGCCCTGCCGCTCGACAACTTGCAGGCGGGACTCCATAGCAGGTGGGACACTTACTGTCCAGTAGTACATACCGGAAACTAGGATTTGGTGCCCCTCCTTCGGCAGGCAGCACCTTGGAGCGTGAGCACCTAGAAGTATGGTACCAGATGGAGGTTGCCTAAAAGTAACAAAACGGCAGTGCAAGTTACAAATTGGTTACAGATGAGCCATTGCGCTTCCCTTTTCCATCGTCTCCTCCCCTCAAAGCTTGTTCGTCGCCGACCCCAACGTTGTCACGTCTCAGCCTCCATCAGGCGCTAGGGAGCCTGAAGAAAGGCGGTGATGTTCTGCAGCTCGGCGTCGCTGACCTGAGCCTGAGTGAAGGCCGGCATGAGTCCCCTGCCGCTTCTCATGGTTGTGGTGACGAGATTGGCCTCTCGCTTGGGCGTCTTGAGGTTGGGACCCAAGCCGCCCTGGGCCTCGGCGCCGTGGCAGGCAGCGCAGCCTTTGGCGGCGAACAGGGCCTTTCCGGCGGTGGCATCACCGGCCGTTGGGGGCGCGGCCGGAGTGGGGGTGGCCGGAGCAGCAGCGGGTGTAGAAGTGGCGGCTGGCCGTGTCGGCGTAGCCAGAGCCAAGGTGGGGGTGGCCGAAGCCGAAGTAGGAGTAGCCGGAGCCACCGTGGGAGCGGCCGGAACAGGCGTGGAGGTGGCTGCTGGCCGTGTAGGGGTGCCTGACGCCGACGTGGGCGTAGCCAGCGCCGGGGTGGTTGGGGTAGGTGAGGACGGGATAACGGCCGCTGGGGTGCATGCTGTTAGTAGGGCCACTAACCCTGTCGCCAAGCCAACGACTATCTTCATTTTCTCTCCTAACCTGGCTGGGTGCTGAAGACGGCACCCACGCCAGTCGTTTTCCCTTCTGTTGTGCATATCTATCTTCCCGTGGCGAAGGCGGCGCCCCAGCTCCTGGAGCGCCGCCCAATTGGTTACCTGCGTTCTCAACCCAAAGAAGCTATGGCCGGACGAGGCCCGTTTGGATATACTCGCCATCCACCCCGGGGCTCGCCGAGCGGGTGGGGCTCAGCCAGCGCACGAAGGCCTGAGAGCCGCCTGCCGCGCCGTTGCCCCTGACAGTGATGGTGAAGGTGACCTTCTCTTGCGGACCGACAACTGGCGCCAGCCAGGAGGCAACGTTGCTCCCGTCTGCCGTAGCCTGGACGCCCTGATAGCCGGCCGCGGCCGGCAGGGTGGAACTTGACCCACTAGCGCTCACCAAAGTAGAACGGGACGTGCTGGCGCCAACCACAGTAGAGCCGGCCGGAACGACCATCGAGAAGTAGAGATTACCAGCGGCGAGACCCTTTCCCGCTTTGCCCGTGTTCTGGACAGTGAGGGTATAGTTGACGTTACCGTCTGCAGCCGCAGCAGCATTCACCGCAGCCGTGACGGGCACTCGCAGGCCAACATCCTGGGTCATCCAATTCCAGATGGCTAGCAGGGTATCCTCGGTGAGGCGGGCTTTGGAGAAGTTGCCCATCCGACCGGTAGGGAACTCCTGAGTGTGGTGATAGACCAACTCCTCGAACCAGGCGAAGTCGGCGCCCTCGCCCCCAGCCGACCGGCGGGGATTCCCGAGTACGTCGCCGTGGCACTGACCACAACCGGCAGTTTCGATAAGAAGCCGCTGGCCCAGAGGGGCGCCGGCTGGTACCGTCGTGCGCCAAGGGCCTGGCTCGGATGCCGCAGGCAAGCTATTGAAGTATGCTACCAGGTCTGCCACAGTCTGATCACTAACCTGCTGCGTCGTGTAGGCAGGCATCACGCCCCACGGCTGGTGTACCGCTCTAGCAACATGTTGAAAGCTGAGCCCGCGGCCTGCCAGGTCTGGCCCGTAGGCCCCTTCGGCGTTGGCGCCGTGGCAACGCGAGCACCACTGGGCGTCCCAAAAGGCTTTGCCCGCCGCGGCCGTGCCGATTGGCGCGCTACTGGCCGCCGGGGCCAGCGCCAATAAGAGGAACGCCAGCGCCATCACTCCCAGAATCGGAATGGCAAGCATCATTCTTTTCATCGTCCCCAATTCTCTCCTTTATCTGTCCATTTCTCATTATCGCCACCCTTTGCCCTAGGGCCACCCTCTCCCCCGGCAACCTTCGCCTCGGAAGCGTGACTGTCCCAAAGGCAGACTACAACATCCAGGTTTCCCAAAAGTAACGAAACGGCAAAAAACGTTACGAATTGGTTACAAATGAGGCGTTAGAGGGAGCGATTGCGTGGAATGGCGAGCGGCTATTCCTGCCCCACGGAGAAGATGTAGCCGATGCCGTGCTTCGTGTGGATGTACTTCGGATGACGCGGGTCATCCTCGATCTTCTTGCGAAGTCGATGAATGCTTACCTTGAGGATATCTCGATCCTCGTGATACTCCGTTCCCCACACTTTGCTAAGGAGATCATCTTGGGAGACTATGAATCCGGCGTTGGCCACCAACTGGCAGAGAATCTTGAACTCGACGGCGCTGAGATTGGCGTCCTTCCCCCTTATCAATGCCCGGTGGTGGGCAAAATCGACGGTGAGGTCCCGGCACTCGAACGCAGCAGGCGGCTCTTTTTCCTTCTTGGGAGGATTGGTGCGGCGCAGTATGGCTTCCATCCTCGCTATCAGCTCCTGTGCACCGAAGGGCTTCGTCACATAGTCGTCGGCGCCCGACCGGAACCCCTGCAGTTTGTGGTACTGTTCCCCCCGCGCTGTGAGCAAGATTATCGGGACAAGGGAGAACTCCCGGATGCGGCGACAGACTTCGTAACCGTCGAGGCCCGGCATCATCACGTCGAGAATGACCAGATCGGGCTGCATGGTCTCCACCATCTTTACGGCAGTAGCCCCGTCTGTGGCCGTCAGGACGCGATAGCCACTGGCATTAACATTTACGCGCACGAGTTGCACGTACCGCGGGTCATCGTCCACCACCAGAATGACGGCCTTCTTCGGCGTGCTGCTTCCTTTCACTGTCGCCTCCTCCTTTCATCCATCCTGCCTTGCCCATCATGATCAGAAGTGATGTGGTAAGACCACGCAAATCCTGTCATGATGTGCTGGAACGGCGCGCCTCCTCGTGTACTGGCACTGAAAAATGGAAGGTGCTTCCCTCACCGTAGGTGCTTGCGACCCAGATCCGGCCACCCTGAGCCTCGACGATGCTCCGGCAAATCGATAGCCCTATTCCAACGCCGCCAATCTTGGCCGCCAGGCTGCTGTCGACGCGATGGAATCGCTCGAAGATATTCTCCAACCTCTCCACCGGAACGCCGATACCTTCGTCGGACACGGAGATGATTACCATGCCATCCTCGACAAGCCCCGTTATGCCGATGCGGCCCCCATCGGGCGAGTATTTCACGGCGTTCTCCAGCAAATTGCGCAACACCTGCTCGGTACGCTCGGCGTTGGCAAGCACCCGGGGAAGCTTACGGGGCAGACTGACGACAAACTTGTGCTGGCTGGGCTGTACCTTCACCCATTTCACTGCCGCGTGGACCACCGGCCTGAGCTGGACCGGTTGGCACTCGATGTTGAAGGTAAGAGCCCGCACCCTTGATAGGTCGAGCAACTCGTTCACGAGATGCTCCAGCCTGTCGCTGGCGCGGAGGATCTCCCGGAGGAAGTTGCGGCGCATTTTCTCTCCCCACTGGGCGTCCTTACGGAGCAGTGTCGTCACGTAGCCTTTGACGAAGCCGAGGGGGGAGCGAAGCTCGTGAGACACGTTGGAGATGAATTGCTCTTTCATCTCACTTAATTCCTCTTGCGCCGAGATGTCCCGCAGCACGTGTACCACGCCGACTAGCGCACCTTCGTCGTCATAGATTGGCGCCCGCGCCGCTTCCACCACATTGTTCCCTTGCCGGCCGCACACCACTTCCGTCGAGATACTGGAAGCTTCCCGCCAATCCGCCCCCGGCAAGAGTGGGCAGGATGCTTGGCAGCTACGAACGCCGGCCCCGTCCCGTGACTTCAAGATATCGCTGCAAGGGAGCCCCACTGCTTCGGCGGCTGAGAGCCCGATCATTCGCTCGGCCGCGGGATTCAGGGAAGTGATTTGGGACGAGGCGTCCGTGGTAAACACCGGGTCGGCCATAGAAAGAAAGATGCCCTGATACTGGCTTTTCTCGACCGTCAGAGCGTGATAGGCAGCTTGCAGCTTGAGTCGCATCTCGTCAAAGGCGGCAGCTAATCGGCCGACCTCATCGCCGCCCTCGACCTTGACCGGCGTGCCCAGGTCGCCCGAGGCCATCCGCTCGGAGGCGGTTATGAGCGTCTCGACGGGACGAACAACTTTCTTGGTGCTAAACCAGCCCATGGCCAGCGCCACGAGGACGGAGAGCAGGCCGAGAATGCCTGATTGCAACTGCACGCGACGCACGGGAGCGAAGGTCTCTTGCTCGGTCGCTCCCAGGCCGAGGCCCCAGGGAGCCGATTTCAGCGGCACATACGCCATCACGTGCATAGAATTTGGCTGATCGGTGTTATCACTGCCGCTGGTTATTTTCACCTGCGCTTTTCTTTCGCTAAGCATTTGCCGGTAGAACGCCGGATGGTCGGGAACCATCAGAAGCTCATGACGCGCCGTAGAGGCGACGACTTTGCCCTTGCTATCTACGATGTCGGCGTGGCCAGTGTGGCTGAATCTGCTGGAAGGATCGAGCACATCGGTAAAGAGTGAACTGTCCAAGTAGATCAGAATGCACAAGATCGACACCACCTTGCCGGAGCCGTTCTTCACTGGAAGCGCCATAGCCAGGGTCGGCTTGCCGGTCAGACGGAACCGGAACGCATTGGAGATGCTTGGCTCACTGGCGGTCAGGATTTCCTGAAAGCCCGTTTCTGAAGAGAGGTCGGTGCCGACCGGCAAGTTGTCAGATGGCACTGAGAGGATGATCTTGCCCTGAGTGTCGAGAAGCATGAGACCCTCGGTATAGCTGCCGATTTGCGCATAAGTACCGACCATCGCTTGCCGTTCCTGTGATAAGTCACTCTCGTGTGGATCGAAAGAGGCGAGACTAGGCAGCGCGGCGAGGTGTCGGCGATTATCGTCGAGGATGGTATCGACATAGGATGCCACAACTCCGGCCAGAACCAGCCGCTCGTGTAGGATGTCGTCGGTCGTCTCTTGAACCACCCGCAAGCTGAGGAAAGTGAGAAGACCGAGAACGGCGACCAGGCCAAAACCCACCAACAGGCTTATTCTGGTCTGCAGTCGCATATTGTCGAGAAAGGACAGTAGGTTGCCCATCATTTTACCCCGCGTCATTATAAGTCGCATGTGCATGACGTTTCAATACTGCCAAGGGCGCTTCCCGAAGCGCCCCTACATGTGGGTCAACGTAGCCAAACATGTAGGGGCGGCTCGGGAGCCGCCCATGACAACCGTTTCAGTTAGTACCACGGAATTTCCGGATGCACCATTTAGGCAAGGATTTCATCTTGTAACCTTTTTGTAAGGATTAGGACACGTTTTTCCGGAGCTTTAATGCTACACTCATCGTGGAGCTTGGATAGACCGGCACGGCCGCTCTAGCTCCCAAAGAAGGCGTAATCCAGCCTAAGCCGGGTCTTGATGGTCCAACCCGTCCAGATCGAGGGCGTCGCTGGCAAGTTGTTGCTGGAAAGGGTGTGCATGGACAACGTGAAAACTGACGGCGTTCTAGCAGGGGAATCGTCAAAGGAGCCCCAAGCGAGCCAGGGAGCCGAGAGGCAAAGCAGCAAGAAAGACCGGAATCTGATCACCCGGCGGAGATTCCTCTGCCTTTTCGGGCTAGCGGGAGCCGGGGCTGCCGTGGCTTCTCATTTGCCGAACATGTCCGCTGTGGCAGCCGATGGTGAAACCGGGGGGGGACCCCGGCGGCTGCGCCGGTGGTGTATGGTCGTCGACCTCAGACGATGTGACGGGTGCGTGGGCTTGAACAAGCCACCACGATGCACCGAGGCCTGCATAATGTCGCACTATGTTCCCGATGGGATGGAATGGGTGCAGGTCTACCGCACCGAGATCAATGCGCACAGCGGCGGGACCTATTTCTTCCCTCTCCACTGCCAGCAGTGCGAAAACCCGCCCTGTACCAACGTCTGCCCTGTCGGCGCTACGTTTGCGACGCCGGAAGGGCCGATCCTGATCGACCAACAGCGCTGTATCGGCTGCCGCATGTGCATGGCTGCTTGTCCCTATGACCGGCGCTTCTTTAACTGGGGAGAGCCGAACCAACCGCCACAGGCCAAGGCGATGGCGTATCACCCGGAGACGCAGCAGCCGGCCTACAAAGGCACGGTCATGAAGTGCGACATGTGCCCAGAGCGCGGCCGGGCTGGGGAGGTTCCCTACTGCGTCGAGGGCTGCCCTAGGGGCGTCATTTACTACGGCGACCTGGAAGAGGATATCGCCACCAACGGCAGAGAGATCATCAAGATATCGTCGTATCTGGCCAGAAATCACGCCTACCGCTACAAGGAACACCTTGGCACCCAGCCAAGGGTCTACTTCATTCCGGGATACGGCGAGGACGCCGGTCGCAACGCCTATGACCCTCGAGATTCCCGGAGGAAGGAACTGCAGTGGCCAAGAGGGACCTGATACATCCATCGATGAGGAGAAGCGGGTGGACGAACTAGTCAAGAGACATGAGCGCGAGGATCTGGAGAATAAGAGTCCAAGCCCAAGCGATAGGACGAAGCTGCTAGGATACAGGGATAGGCTGGAGCGCGTAGCTCTCGAGCCGCTGGCAAAGACAGGAAAGGGATTCTACCTCGTAGTCGCCGTGCTGGGAGCCATCGTCCTCTGGGGCCTCTATGCCTACAGCCGGCAATTGAGCAGCGGTCTGGCCGTCACCGGCATGGGAAACCCGGAGGCGAGAAGCAAGGTTGTCTGGGGATTCTACATCGTCAACTTCGTGTTCTTCATCGGCATCAGCCATGCGGGGACGCTGATCTCCGCCATTCTCCGCGTCACCAACGCCAGGTGGCGAACGCCCGTCACCCGGATGGCGGAGTTTATCACGGTGGTGGCTCTGATAATAGGCGGCAGCGCGGTCATAATCGACATGGGGCGTCCGGACCGGGTCCTCAACATGATCCTCTACGGCCGCTTTCAGTCGCCCCTGATCTGGGATTTCCTGGCCATAACCACCTATCTGACAGGAAGCTGCATTTACCTGTTCGTGCCGCTTGTTCCCGACTTGGCGCTGGTTCGTGACCGGCTCGGGAGTAAGTTGTCAGGACCGAGGCGGGCTCTGTATCGCATCCTATCCATCAACTGGCACGGCTTGCCGCACCAGTGGCGCAGGCTGGGTGTCGCTTTGACAGTCATGATGATCGTCATCATCCCGGTGGCCGTCTCCGTTCACACGGTGGTATCATGGATCTTTGCCATGACCCTTCGACCGGGCTGGAACAGCACCGTTTTCGGACCCTACTTTGTGGCTGGTGCCATCTTCTCCGGTACGGCCACCCTTATTATTCTAATGGTCATACTGCGCAAGGTGTACCACCTGGAGGAGTTCCTTACCGAACGGCACTTCATCAACTTGGGCTACATTCTGGCGGCCTTCTGCATCATAATGCTCTACTTCAATCTGCAGGAGACGCTGGTGCCCGCCTACAAGATGGCTGACGAGGAGCCTCATTGGTTCCACGACATCATGGGGGGGCGCTACTCCTTCTGGTACTGGTTTTACATATTCGGGGGCATGCTGGCGCCCGCCCTCATCGTGCTCATACCAAGGACGCGGAAGATCGCTGGAATCGTGCTGGCGTCCGTACTGGTGGTCATAGCCATGTGGCTCGAGCGCTACCTGATCGTGGTGGGCACTCTGACCATACCGCAAACCCCTTACGAGCAGGTGTCCTACACTCCCACCTGGGTCGAATGGTCCATCATGGCAGGGCTTTTTGCCCTGTTCTCCTTGATCGTCGTCGTGTTTACAAAACTGGTTCCCGTGGTAGCGGTTTGGGAGATGGTCGAACAACACGCTGAGGAGGCTGGCCACGCTTCTGTTCCGTCCGTATCGGTCGGCGGCCGCGAACCGGCGGCCGCTCGCTAGCCATCGGTCTTTACACCTGCAGAAAGGACATCGCAATGAAATCAATTCTGGTTGGTGTTGTCGGGCTATTCGCCATTGTTTTTCTTCTCCTGCCAGTAGTGGCATGGGCCGAGGGTACCGGGACCAGCCTGCAGCTTACCCTACCGGCACAGGCCAAAGTTGGCGACAAGGTTAGGATTACGGCCACTCTCAAGGACTCGGAGGGCAGACCAATTCAGAACGCGAGGATCTATTTCTCCAGCCCGACGAGTTTCTTGAATTACAAAGGAGAGATGGAGATCGACGACGCGCTGACCGACGCAAAGGGCATCGCCAGCGTCGAGTTCGCGGCTCGGCAAGAAAAGACGAATACGGTTAACGCCCGCTTTAAGGGGAGCACAGCTTACAAGGCAGGCGAGGCTTCCGGAACCATTGTCGTGGGAGCGAGCAGCCCGGCCTACGTGGCACGAGCCGGCGTCGAATTGCCGAGCGTGGATATCTCGCCTGCTGTCCCCAACCAGGTTCTCCTGTCCGCTGGGCTGCCCAGCAAGCTGGAATTCCCTATCGCTGGCGTCTGGATGCTAGTGTTGGTGCTTACGGTCATCTGGTCACTCTACATGATAACCATGATCTTGGTACTCCGAATTGCCAGTGAACCTGAACGTAGGGGAAGCATGTGATGAAAATCAAGGACACGATGCTGGTTCCTCTGTTCGGCATATTCTTCGTGATGGCTCTCGCTTTTACGCTGATCGTGAAGATCGTCATTATGGGGCCGTATACCCATCATAACATAAGGCCGACCATCGATCCTAGCTATGAGCGGACCGAGATGAGCTTCGTCGGTGCGAGCTACAAGACGTCGGATGTGGCTGGCCAGTCAGGCCTGCCCGAGCCTTCGGTGGCCGGAGCCTCGACGGGTGAAAGCGGTATCGTCGCCGCCGGCAGAGCGGTCGTCGAGAAGAACTGTTCCGCCTGCCATCCCGGCGGCCGCAAAGGCATCGGCCCGGACCTCGGGGCAGCCGACTTCAAAACGCGCTATCCCCAGGATTCCGACATCGAAAAGGTGGTCAGAAGCGGTAGGAACGTCATGCCGGCTTGGAGCACGGCCAAAGTAAGCGACGACGAGCTCAAGGCCGTCATCGCCTTCATTCGAAGCTTGTCGGGAGGCAACTCTAGCCAGTCTGGTTCTTCATCGGCTGTGGCTTCGCCTACCCCATCCGGGTCGGGGATTGCGCCGGCTATCGCTCCGCCTAGCCCAGCTGGCTCGGGAACCTCTTCATCGTCCTCCTCGGCCGGGTCGAGTGAGAAAGTGGCTGCGGGCAAGGCAGTGGTCGAGAAGAACTGTTCCGCCTGCCATCCCGGCGGCCATAAGGGCATTGGTCCGGACCTCGGAGCAGCCGACTTCAAAACGCGCTATCCCCAGGATTCCGACATCGAAAAGGTGATCAGAGGTGGCAGAAATGTGATGCCCGCATGGAGCACGGACAAAGTAAACGATTCGGACCTAGGAAACGTCATCGCCTTCATCAGGAGCCTGTCTGGAGGCAGCTAGATGGAGCTGGCACCCAAGGAGCTTGGGTCAGAAGAGAAGGCAGGACATGCGCTTCTAAAGCCGGTAGGAGAGGGCAAGACGGGCGAGGGAGTTTCATCGACGTTTCGGCGGAGGGCCGTGGAGCGGGTGGTAGCTCTGCCGCCATATTGGCGGGCAACGCTCGGGGGAATCCTCGGTACCTTTGCCATGACCGTCTGGACCCATGCGATGCAGGTCTCGGGCGCCTCGCAGCTTGACGTGGCCCGTGCCTTCGGCGCCCTGCTCAGTTCGGGAGGAGAAGCTCTCTTTCTCGGCACGGCCCTGCATGTGGCCGTCGGCATTATCCTCGGCCTGATCTACGCCTATGGGTTTTACGAGTTGCTTCCCGGGCCCGGCTGGCTACGCGGTTTGATCTTCTCGATGCTGCCGACGACGTTCCTGCTGGTGTTCATTCCGCTCTATGCCTGGGGACTGCTGATAGCGGGCTCACTGGCCTTCGGGCCGCTGGCTGCGGCATTATGGATCGTAAACCAGATGGTATACGGTGCGGTGTTGGGTATCTTCTACGGGACTGACTGACGGCCGATGGAGCAAGCGAGCAAGAATGGGTTGGGTAGAAGCTAACGAGTTGCGGGAACGTCGTGGGCGCCTTCACGGCTTTGACTGAAGTTGCGGTCAGCACACACTAACTCGGGTGGCTGGACTCTCGGGGTGGCCTATGGGGGTTTATGGCCGGAGTGCTTGGCCTACCGCTCATCGCCTCTGCCGTTTGCCCTGCCACGAAGAAAGGAGGCTCATAGGTAGACACAGGATCGATAGCAAGCTTTAGCACGGGAAGTCCGCAGAAGGCTAACTGAGGCAGAAGCATTTCTTTAGACTGTAGCCAGCAGCACGGAGCGACAATCTAACATCGGGGGTGTGGCAATGAAAGACCTGAAGGCAAGGACCGTCGTGGCGTCAGAATATCCAGAACTGCGATATAGCCTGACAAGAGTGGTGCAAGACGAGTTGGGAGGCACGGTGGTGGCGGAGGCGGAAAACGTCATCAGGGCGGTGGCCCTCGCCAGAACCCTGCGGCCGGATCTTGTGGTGGTGGACGATCGCCTCCCCCACGTTGTGGGGGTTGACGGTGTCCCACTATCCCGGATAGGAGGCCTGGACGCCGCCCTCAGCGTAGTTCAGGAACTACCGAGAGCCAGGGCTCTCTTGGTGAGCCATAATGGAGCAGCCCTTGCCCCAAACAATAAGGGGGAAGGAAGAAAGGAGCTGTACCTCTATCAGAGAGCGACTCCGGTCGGTGGCCCGCTCGACCAGCGGCTCACCTTCGC